>NZ_JALNUQ010000067.1:0-20215 GCF_026540875.1 Sphingomonas sp. GM_Shp_2 | reverse complement strand
CCGACAAACAGCTCTACTGGATCCTGAAACACGGCGTGAAATATAGCGGCATGCCCGCCTGGCCCGCACCGGAACGCGGCGACGAGATCCGGGCCATGGTCGCCTTCGTCCGCGCGTTGCCGGGCATGACCCCTGCACAGTACCGCGCCCTGACCCAGGATGCCGCCGCTGCCGGCACCGTCGGCGTTCGCGGCATCCGTACCGCCACGCTCACCGGCTGCATCGCCTGCCACGGCGCGGACGGCCGCGGCCGCAACCAGCCGGACATCCCCGTCCTCGGCGGCCAGACCCCCGCCTATCTGCTCACCGCCCTGCGCGCCTACGCCACCGGTGCCCGACACAGCGCGGTGATGCAGAACGCCGCCGCCGCGCTGACCGAGCAGGAGATGCGTGCCCTCGCCACCCACTTCGCCGCCATGCCCGGCCTCGCCCCCGTCGCGCCCGCGCCGGACCCCATGGCACGACGCATCGTCCAGCAGGGCATCCCCCGCCTGCAACTTCCCGCCTGCGCCAGCTGCCACGCCCCGGGCAAACCCTACCCCGTCCTGTCGGGCCAAAAGCCCCTCTACCTCGCCCAGCGGCTACGGCACTGGAAAGGCGACAAGAATGTCGTCGACGCGCGCAAGACCCACGCCACCATGCCGGTCATCGCCCGCCGTATTCCCGACGAGATGATCGACCGGCTGGCCCGCTATCTGGCGGGGCAGCGCTAGGCCGCTATTGCGGGCGGCGCCCGCCCCGGCCATGGACCCGCGCCATGCCCCAAAGCGTTGTTCATCCATGAGCGTAGCCTTTCGCCGAGAATCCGACGAGGAACATCTCGAACCCAAGTTCGAGCTGCCGATCCCGCCCGGCCCCAACCTCGTCACGCCGCGCGGTCTGGCGCTGATCCGCGACCGCGTCGCCGAACTGGAACGCCAGATCGCCGCGGCCCCCGCCGACGCCAGGGACGCGCTCAAGCGCGACCTCCGCTACTGGAACACGCGCGCCGCCACCGCCGAGCTCGCACCCCCGCCCGGGTCGGACGAGGCCGGCATCGGCACCCGTGTCCGCTTCCGCCTGAATGGGCAGAGCCGCACGCTGGAGATCGTCGGCCATGACGAGGCGGACCCTGCCGCCGACCGCATCGCCTTCTCCGCCCCCCTCGCCCGCGCCCTGATCGGCGCCACCCCCGGAGAGCAACTCGACTTC
Organism: Sphingomonas sp. GM_Shp_2; assembly: GCF_026540875.1. Lineage (NCBI taxonomy): Bacteria > Pseudomonadati > Pseudomonadota > Alphaproteobacteria > Sphingomonadales > Sphingomonadaceae > Sphingomonas > Sphingomonas sp. GM_Shp_2. The sequence continues at coordinate 19,024 of NZ_JALNUQ010000067.1, read as the reverse complement.
GCCGGCCGCACCGATGCGATCACCCTCGACAGCGTGGAGCCGATCTGATGGCCGAAAAGTTCGAACGCCACCGCCAGCCCTGGCGCCCCGACGAGATCCAGAAGCTGCACACCCTCGCCAAGAAGGGCATGGCGCTCAAAGCGATATCCAAGGCGATGACCCGCAGCGAGGAGTCGATCAAACAGCGCGCCAAGGAAGACGGTCTCTCTATCGCAAAGCTGCGTTAAAAGAGCTGGTTCACGCGAAGACGCGAAGCCGCGAAGAAGTTCGTTTCACGCGGAGACGCGGAGACGCGGAGAGTTTCCCGAGCCGAAGGCTCTCGAACCCCACTGGCTTCAACATCGTCTTCCGAACGAGAGGACGCGCGTCATCACCATGAACGCAACACCTCCGCGTCTCCGCGTCTCCGCGCGAACCGACCTTCTTCCTTCTCTCCGCGCCTTCGCGTCTTCGCGTGAACCGACCTTCTTCCTTCTCTCCGCGCCTCCGCAAGAACCAAATCCGCTGTCCTACACACCCCCCATCCCCTATGTCCCGCCCATGACCCCGGCCGCGCAAAGCCCGCCCCCCTCTCCGAAACCGACGATTGCAAAAACGGTAAGTGGACACGGCCTAGGGGGTGTAGTGTCCACTTACGAGTCGCCGCAGCCGCCCCACTCCCGTCAAGCCGGCGAATCCAACAATGCATTATGACGCGATCATTCTCGGCGCCGGTGCCGCCGGCCTCATGGCCGCCGCCGTCGCCGGCCAGCGCGGGCGGCGCATCCTCGTGCTCGACCATGCCGATGCGCCGGGCAAGAAGATCCTGATCTCGGGCGGCGGCCGCTGCAACTTCACCAATATCGGCACCGCCCCCGACCGCTTCCTGTCGGCGAACCCGCATTTCGCCAAATCGGCGCTGCGCCGCTACACCGCCGCCGACTTCCTCGCGCTGGTCGAGGCGCACGGCATCGCCTGGCACGAAAAAACGCTCGGGCAGCTCTTTTGCGACGGCTCCGCGCGCCAGATCGTCAGTATGCTGCTCGACGAATGCGACCGGGGCGGCGTCCGGATCGAACTGGGCCAGCCGATCACCGATGTCGCCCATGCCGATGGTCGCTTCCGCGTCCGCCATGGCGGCCTCACCCATGAGGCGGACCGCCTGGTCATCGCCACCGGCGGGCCGAGCATTCCCAAGATGGGCGCGACCGGCTTCGCCTATGATCTCGCCCGTCGCTTCGGCCTGAAGGTGGTCGAGCCGCGGTCCGCGCTCGTCCCGCTCACGCTGGGCGGCGAGGAAACCCTGTTCCGCAGCCTGTCGGGCGTCGCGACCGAGGTCGTCGCCCGCTGCCACAAGGCGCAGTTCCGCGAAGCGGCGCTGTTCACGCATCGCGGCCTGTCCGGCCCCGCCATCCTGCAGGTCTCGTCCTATTGGCGCCACGGCGATGCGGTGACGATCGACTTCCTGCCCGACAGGGACGCCGACTGGCTGATCGCCGCCAAGCGCGCGACGCCGCGCCTTTCGCCGCGCCGGGCATTGGCCACCCACTTGCCCGACCGTCTCGCCGAAACGCTGGCCGATCGCCTGAACCTCGCCCCCGATCTTGCCGGCTGCACGGACAAGGCTTTGCGTGCCGCCACCGATCGGCTGTCGCGCTGGCCCTTCACCCCCAACGGGTCCGAGGGACTTGCCAAGGCGGAGGTTACCGTTGGCGGCATCGCCACCGCCGAGCTGTCGTCACAGGATATGCAGGCCACCCGCGTTCCCGGCCTGTATGCGATCGGCGAGGCGGTGGACGTCACCGGCTGGCTCGGCGGCTACAATTTCCAATGGGCATGGGCCAGCGGCTGGGCCTGCGCACAGACGCTGTGACGCCCGGTCAGCGCGCGGCCAGCATGATCCCGCCGCGCGCCCATGCCGCCACCCGGTCGCCGGCCTGCCGCCGCACGAAACAGTCGCCGCCCGCCGTCTTCAATCGCCGGCACAGGCCCTCGGCATCGCCCCGTGCGAACCCGCCGACCGACAGCCGGTACACCGTGCCGTCCGCCGACCGGAAGGTCGTGCTGCGCGGCGCATGTTCGCCGATCCGCGCAAGCCGCTGCGCGATCCGGCTCCACGCCTCGCGTGCGCCCTCCGCACTGCCATAGGCGCCCAGCTGGACGTACCATTCCCCCGTTGCCGGATCGGCGCGCCGCGGCACCACCGGGTCCCCGCCGATGCGGGTCCTGCCGTGCAGGGGCTGCACCACTTCACGCGGCGCCGCGAACACGATCGCCGGCGGCCTCGTCACCGGCGGCACCGGCTGCATCGGCACGTCCTCGATCTGCCCGGCACCCACCTTCTCGGCAAGCTGGGGCGGCGCGACCGGCGCCGGCGCGTGCAGTGCCAGCGTCAAGGGCTGTCCTGCGTCCGCAACCGGCGTCACCCCCAACAGCGTCGCCACCTGGTCCGCGGCGCCATGCGGCTGCGCAAAGTCCGCCCATTGCTGCATCCGCGCATCGACATCCGCCGGCGACATGTCGGTCGCCGCCACCACCCGCGCCATCTGCCAATTGCCGGCCAGCGCCAGCGCCAGCGCCAGGTTCTGGCGCACCTGTGCGCCCGCACCGGGTTCGCGCGCCGCCGCGGTCAGCATCGCCACCGCGCCGGCCGGATCACCCGCCAGCGCCAGTGCCAGTCCATGGTCCGCCGCGGGAATCCGCGTGGCATGTTCGGCCAGCACGCCCCGCGCGGCCAGCCAGTCGCCACCTGCGATCGTCGTCAGCGCCAGGTTCAGTGCGGCGCGCCCATTGTCCGGCTCCAGCGCCAGCACATCGCCAAAGGCCGCTCGCGCCGCCACGAACCGCCCCGTCTTCAGATAGCTTTGCGCCAGCACCAGCCGGTATCCGGCGTCGCGCGGCCGCAGGCGCACTGCCTCCTCGGCAAAGTCGACCGCCGCCACGGCATCCTGCTTGGCCAAAGCACGCTGCGCACGCTTCGCCGCCTTGGCCGCTGCCTTCACCGCCTGCGCATCGCCGCCATTTGCCACCGCGGGCGTCATGCTGCGCGATTGCACCGCACAGCCGCTCACGGCACTGCCCAGCACCAGGGCGGACACGCCCAGCGCAATGATCGATCGCGTCATATCAGCCGTCCTTTGCCGACACCTGGACGGCCAGCGCATCCACCTGGGGCATCGTTGCCAGAAACTGGTCCAGCGCCTGCGTCACCAGGCTTTGCGCGGATTGATGCGCCAGTGCACTCGCCAGCCGCAGCCGCAGGTGCCGCTCGCCGTCCAGGCGCAACGTGAATGCGGCCCGACCCGTCTTGCGCACCTGTGCGGCACTGTCGCGCCCGATTTGCGCGGCGGCCGCCGCCGACAGGGTCGGCCCGCCAGCCACTTCGCGTGCCAGCGCGGCCCGTTCGACCAGCACGGGCGGCAACACGTCCGGTGCCGGCGCGCCCGCGCCCATGTCGTTCCAGCCCAGATCGTCCGGTCCGGCCGCGTCCTGCCGCCGCATCGCCGGGCGCGCCTGGCCCTTGCGGGCGAGCAACCCGGACGACAGCGACGCCGCGGGCTTGGGCTGCGCGGCCATCAGCTCACCACCCGCCGGCCAAAGCCGTTCGCCTGTGGCCGCACGCCCGCGCCAATCACGGCAGAGGGCACGCTGAACACGGTACGCCGGAAGTTCTTCTCCAGCCGATCCGACACATAGGTCCACAAGGCGGCGACCTCCGCGGCGGAGCGCCCCTTGGCATCCACCTCCATCACCGTGCGCCCGTCGATCATCGATGCGGCGAAATCGGTGCGCTGGTGGATCGTGACCGGCGCCACCGTGCCATGCTGCGCCAGTGCCAGCGTCGCCTCGGTGGTGATCCGCGCCTTGGGTGTGGCGGCGTTGACCACGAACAGCAGCGGCTTGCCCGCCCGGTCGCACAGATCCACCGTCGCCCCCACCGCGCGCAGGTCGTGCGGGCTCGGCCGCGTCGGGATGACGATCAGCTCGGCCACCGCGATCACGCTCTGGATCGCCATGGTGATCGCGGGCGGCGTGTCGATCACCGCCAGCCGGAAACCCTCCTGCCGCAACGTCTCCAGGTCGGCCGCCAGCCTTGTCACGTTGGTCTGCGCAAAGGCGGGCGTCGGCGCCTCCCGCTCGTTCCACCAGTCCGCCAGCGACCCTTGCGGATCGATGTCGATCAGCACGACCGGGCCCTGCCCCGCCAGTTCGGCCTGCACGGCCAGATGTCCGGACAGGGTCGTCTTCCCCGACCCGCCCTTTTGCGATGCCATCGCCAGAACGCGCATATTCCCCCGTTCTCCGCTATGGAGCCCTTTGTTAAGCGCTCTGGTGGCACCAGGCCCGATAAGGATGGGTTAACACCGTTCCGTGTCCGATCCGGTCCACTATGGTTGGAACGTGTCGCAGGGCCGATGAACAGGAATAAGGGTCGATGGTGATGAAGCGGATGCTTGGCTTGCTGTTGGTGGCGGCATCGATGGGCGCGGCATGGCCCGCGGGCGCCGATGTGAAAGCCGGCGTGGATGCCTGGGGCCGCGGCGACTACAAGGCTGCGGTCGAACAATGGCGCGGCCCCGCGGTCGCCGGCGACCCGGACGCGCAGTTCAATCTGGCGCAGGCCTACAAGCTCGGCCGCGGCGTGCCGCTGGACCCCGCGCTCGCCGAAAGCTGGTTCCGCAAGGCCGCGCAGCAGGGCCATGAACAGGCGCAGGACAATTATGGCCTCGCCCTGTTCCAGTCCGGCAAGAAGGGCGACGCCGTGCCCTGGCTGGAAAAGTCGGTCGGCCGCGGCGAACCGCGCGCGCAGCTCGTGCTCGGCACCATGCTCTTCAACGGCGATGGCGTGACGCGCGACTATCCGCGCGCCTATGCGCTGATGACCCGCGCGTCGCAGGCCGGGCTCAACGCCGCGTCCGAGACGCTGTTGCAGATGGACCAGTATATCACGCCCGCCGATCGCGAACGCGGCACGCGCCTGGCCCAGCAATATGCCGCGCAGGCCCGCACCCTCGCTCCCCGGCCGACGCTGGCCGCCACCCCGGCCGCGACGCCGCCGGCACCGCGCCAGCCGGCCATCCGCACCACGCCGCTGCCCGCCTCGTCCCCTGTCGCGCCGAAACCCACCCCCGTCGCCGCAAAGCCGACCCCGGCTGCGCCCAAGCCGACCCCGGTTGTAGCCAAGCCCGCGGCGACCCCCGCCAAATCCGGTGCGTGGCGCATCCAGCTCGGCGCCTTTCGCGACCGCGCCAATGCCGAGGCGCAGTGGGGCAAGGTCCGCGCCAGGCTGACCGGCGCCCAACCCTTCTACGTCCCCGCCGGCGGCGTCACCCGGCTTCAGGCCGGCGGCTATGCCACCCGCGCCGCCGCGACCCAGGCCTGTGCCCGCTCCGGCGTGCCCTGCGTGGTGGTGAACGGCTGATCGCGACCGGGTGGAGGGGTCAGCCCTCCACCCACGCGCTCTGCGCAATCCCTTGCGCATGGAGCAGCGCGGTCAGGTCGCCATGATCCACCCGCGCGCCCGCTGCGCCCGCGACGATCGGCTTGGCCCGGAACGCGATGCCAAGCCCGGCACGGCGGATCATCGCCAGGTCGTTCGCGCCGTCGCCCACCGCCATGCTCGCGCCCGGCTCCAGCCCGCGCTCGGCCAGTGCCGCCAGCAGCGTCGCCTCCTTGGTGTCCGACCCCACGATCGGCTTGCGCACCCGGCCCGTCAGCCGTCCGCCCTCGATTTCCAGCACATTGGCGATCGCCCGGTCGAACCCGATCTCGGCCGCGACCGGCTCGGCAAAGCGGGTGAAACCGCCCGACACCAGCACGGTCAGGCTGCCGCGCGCCTTCATCGTGCGCACCAGCGTCCGTGCGCCCGCCATCAGGGTCACGCGTTCGGCCAGGCACTGCGCGATCACGCGCTCGTCCAGCCCTTCCAGCAGCGCGACGCGCGCATCCAGCGCCGCCCCGAAATCCAGCTCGCCGCGCATCGCCCGCTCGGTCACCTCGGCGACCTCCGCCTTGATCCCGGCATAATCGGCCAGCTCGTCGATGCACTCGACCGTGATCATGGTCGAATCCATGTCCGCGACCAGCAGCCGCTTTTCGCGTCCCTCGCTCGGCTGCACCACGATATCCGTCGTGGCGAACGCGCCCTCCAGCGCTTCGCGAGCCACCAGCGGGTCGCCCGCAAAGTCGATATCGGCGGCCACGCCGCGATCGATCCAGCGCCGCGCCCCCGGCTCGATGGATGCGGCCGCCAGCCGATCCGCCGCCGCCTGCAAATCCCCGTCGGCCAGCCGGCCACCTGCTGCTATCAGCGTCGCTGTGAACATGAAGGCTCCTTTACCGAAGGTCGCGCTCATCGCAGGGCCAACCGCCAGCGGCAAGTCCGCTCTCGCGCTGGACCTTGCGCTGGCGCACCGCGGCACGATCATCAACGCCGACTCCGCCCAGGTTTACCGCGACCTGCGCATCCTGACCGCAAGGCCCCCGGTCGAGGAGGAAGCACGCGTGCCCCACCGCCTGTTCGGCCATGTCGATGGTGCGGATGCCGGCTACTCCGCCGCCCGCTGGGCCAGCGATGCAAAGGCCGCGATCGCCGAGGCGCTGGCCGAGGACCGGCTTCCCATCCTGGTCGGCGGCACCGGCCTTTATCTGCGTACCCTGCTGGATGGCATCGCGCCGGTTCCCGCCATCGACGCAAGCGTCCGCGCCGCCGTTCGCGCCCTACCCGTCGCACAGGCCCATGCCGCGCTGATGGTCGAGGATCCGGCGGCCGCCGCCCGCCTCAACCCCGCCGACACCACCCGCGTCGCCCGCGCGCTGGAGGTCGTCCGCTCCACCGGCCGTCCACTCGCCGCATGGCAGGCGCACAGGCATGGCGGCATCGCCGACACGATCGAGCCCCGTGCCCTCGTTCTCCTCCCCGATCGGGACTGGCTGTTCGCGCGCATCGACGCCCGCTTCGCCGACATGCTCGCCACCGGACTGGAGGAGGTCGCAGCACTCGTCGCCCGCACCGACCTTGCCGCAGACGCGCCCATCCGGCGCGCGATCGGGGTGCCCGAGGCCAGCGCGCTGCTTGCCGGCCATCTTTCTCCCGACGAAGCCGCTGCCGCCGGCGCACTCGCCACCCGGCGCTATGCCAAGCGGCAATATACGTGGTTTCGCAACCAGTTGGACGATCATTGGCATCGCATTTCCGACCATGACAACGAAACGCGCCGCAATGCAGCGGACATTTTATTACGAAACTGATGGTTGACACGAACTTTTATCATCGGTAGCCGCCCCTTGGACGAGGCGCTACGGCGGTTCGTCCCGTGTGCCAGTGAAAGGACCGATGATGACGGAGAAGAGCGGAGCCGATATTCTGGTCGAGGCGCTGTGCGATCTCGGCGTGGAGGTCGTCTTCGGCTATCCGGGTGGCGCCGTGCTGCCGATCTACGACGCGATGTTCCGTTATGCGGAAAAGAGCGGCGGGCGGCTGCGTCACATCCTCGTTCGCCACGAACAGGCGGCGACCCATGCGGCGGAGGGGTACGCCCGCGCCACGGGCAAGCCCGGCGTGGTGCTCGTCACCTCCGGCCCCGGTGCCACCAACGCGGTCACCGGCATCACCGACGCGCTGCTCGATTCGATCCCGATGGTCGTCATCACCGGTCAGGTGCCGACCGCGCTGATCGGCACCGATGCGTTCCAGGAGGCCGACACCGTCGGCATCACCCGCCACTGCACCAAGCATAACTATCTGGTGAAGGACCCCGCGCGCCTCGGCGCCGTGGTTCACGAGGCTTTTCATATCGCGACTTCGGGCCGCCCGGGGCCGGTCGTGATCGACATTCCCAAGGATGTGCAGGTCGCCACCGCGAAATATGCGAAGCCGGGGCCCATCCAGCACAAGACCTACCGCCCCCGCATCAAGGCGGAACCGAGCGAGATCGAGCAGGTGGTCGACATGCTCGCCGCCGCCGAACGCCCGATCCTTTATACGGGTGGCGGCATCATCAATTCGGGTCCGGCCGCCTCGCAACTGTTGCGCGAGCTTGCGCGGATCAGTGGTGCGCCCGTCACCTCGACGCTGATGGGCCTTGGCGCCTTCCCGGCCTCCTCGCCGCAGTTCCTCGGCATGCTCGGCATGCATGGCACCTATGAGGCGAACATGGCGATGAACCAGGCCGATCTGGTGATCGCGCTTGGCAGCCGTTTCGACGACCGCGTCACCGGCCGCCTCGACTCGTTCAGCCCGAACAGCCGCAAGGTGCATGTCGATATCGACCGGTCGAGCGTGAACAAGAATGTTCGCGTCGACCTGCCCATCATCGCCGATGTCGGCCATGCGATGGAGGACATGGTTCGCGTGTGGAAGGCGCGCCAGCATCCCCGGCCCGAGACGGGCGACTGGTGGCGGCGCATCGCCGGATGGCGTGCGGTCAACTGCCTGTCCTTCCCGGAAGTCGGCGACGCGATCATGCCGCAGCGCGCGGTGCGTGCCTTGTGGGAGGCGACGCACGCACGCGATCCGATCATCACCACCGAGGTCGGTCAGCACCAGATGTGGGCCGCGCAGCATTTCGGCTTTGAAAAGCCCAACAAGTGGCTCACGTCGGGCGGGCTCGGCACGATGGGCTATGGCCTGCCCGCCGCGATCGGCGCGCAGATCGGCAACCCGAACGCGCTCGTTATCGATATCGCGGGTGAAGCCTCGATCCAGATGAACATCCAGGAACTGGCCACCGCCAGCCAATACCGCCTGCCGGTCAAGATCTTCATCCTGAACAACGAATATATGGGCATGGTCCGCCAGTGGCAGGAACTGACCTATGAAAGCCGCTATGCCGAAAGCTATTCGGACTCGCTGCCCGATTTCGTGAAGCTGGGCGAGGCCTATGGCTGGAAGGGTATCCGCATCGAACAGCGCGACGAGCTGGATGACGGTATCCAGGCGATGCTCGACCATGACGGCCCGGTCATCGTCGACTGCCGCGTGGCGAAACTCGCCAACTGCTTCCCGATGATCCCGAGCGGCGCGGCGCACACGGACATGATCCTCCAGGCCAACGAGGTCTCGGGCACCATGGACGACGAGGCCAAGGCGCTGGTCTGAGATCTTCGATCCTGCCGCCCTTCACCCCCCTCCCGCATGCGGGAGGGGTTAGGGAAGGAAAAAGCGCAGACGCCCGCCATCCCCCGGTACCTCTTCCAGCCTTCCAGCCCCTCCCGTCAGCGGGAGGGGAGAGCGAGATCGCCATGCACATCAAGACCGAAGCCACCGAACGCCACACGCTGGCGGTCATTGTCGACAATGAACCGGGCATCCTCGCCCGGATCGCCGGCCTGTTCACCGCGCGCGGCTATAATATCGAAAGCCTGACCGTGTCGGAGATCACCGCCGACAAGGGCGTCAGCCGCATCACCATCGTCACCAGCGCCTCGCCGCCGGTGATGGAACAGATCATTGCGCAGCTCGACCGCCTCGTGCCCGTCCACAAGGTCACCGACCTCACCGCACTGGGCGCGCATGTCGAACGCGAGCTGGCGCTGGTAAAGGTCAAGGGCACCGGCGACCACCGGATCGAGGCGCTGCGTCTGGCCGAGGTCTATCGCGCCCGCGTCGTCGATGCGACCATCGGCTCCTTCGTCTTCGAAGTCACCGGCACGATCGAGAAGATCGACAAGTTCGTCGAGCTGATGGGCGAAGTCGGTCTGGTCGAGGTCGCCCGTACCGGCATCGTCGCCATCGCCCGCGGCCGCGAAGCCGCCTGATCCAAACCCCTCTCCCACCGGGAGAGGACGGGGCCCATGGCAAGGCCATGGGAGGGTGAGGGCGAACACCCCACCCGCTCCCCAATCCATAGAAAGGAAGTGCCACAATGCGTGTCTATTACGATCGCGATGCCGATCTGAACCTGATCTCCGAAAAGAACATCGCCATCCTCGGCTATGGTTCGCAGGGCCACGCCCATGCGCAGAACCTGCGCGATTCGGGCGTCAAGAACATCGCGATCGCGCTGCGCCCCGGCTCGCCCTCCGCTGCCAAGGCCGAAGGCGCCGGCTTCAAGGTTCTTCCCAACAAGGAAGCGGCCGCCTGGGCCGACATCCTGATGATCCTAGCCCCCGACGAGCATCAGGCCGCGATCTACGAGGCGGATATCAAGGGCAATCTGAAGCCCGGCGCCGCGCTTGCCTTCGCGCACGGCCTGAACGTCCATTTCGGCCTGATCGAGCCGCCCGCGGACGTCGACGTCATCATGATCGCGCCCAAGGGTCCCGGCCACACTGTGCGGTCGGAATATGTGAAGGGCGGCGGCGTGCCCTGCCTGATCGCGATCCATCAGGATGCCAGCGGCAATGCGCATGACGTGGCGCTTGCCTATGCCTCGGGCGTCGGCGGCGGCCGCTCGGGCATCATCGAGACGAACTTCAAGGAAGAGTGCGAAACCGACCTGTTCGGCGAGCAGGCCGTGCTGTGCGGCGGCGTCACCCACCTCATCCAGGCCGGGTTCGAAACGCTGGTCGAGGCCGGCTACGCCCCCGAAATGGCCTATTTCGAATGCCTCCACGAAACCAAGCTGATCGTCGACCTGCTCTATGAGGGCGGCATCGCCAACATGCGCTATTCGATCTCGAACACCGCCGAATATGGCGACATCGTCACCGGCCCGCGCATCATCACCGACGAGACCAAGGCGGAGATGAAGCGCGTCCTCGCCGACATCCAGTCGGGTCGCTTCGTGCAGAAGTTCGTGCTCGACAACCGCGCCGGCCAGCCCGAGCTGAAGGCCGCGCGCAAGCTGGCCGCCGCGCATCCGATCGAGAAGACCGGTGCCGAGCTGCGCGCGATGATGCCGTGGATCGGCGCGAACAAGCTGGTCGACCAGACCAAGAACTGACCCGCATCGGCCCTCCCCTCGCCCGTGCACCGGGCGGGGGGAGCGCTACTCGCGCAACCGTCTGTTTCCATTCCGGACCTTTCGGCTCGGCGCACTTCATGGTCAAATCGGTCATCCAACAGGAGACCGAACACCCATGCGCCTGATCCTTGCCGCGGCCCTCGCCGCGTCCCTCGCCTCCACCCCCGCGATTGCCCAGACGCTCCCCGGCGCCCCCGTCGCCTCGCGCGTCACCGCCGGCACCTACCCCGTCGATGCCGCGCACACCCAGGTCACCTGGCAGGTCAACCACATGGGCTTCACCATGCTCGAAGGCCAGTTCGGCGCCTCGGACGGCACCCTGACCATCGACCCGGCCCGCCCCGCCGCCACCACGGTCGACGTCACCTTCAAGATCGACGACCTCTCCGTCACCAGCGCCGCCTTTGCCAAACACCTGAAGAGCGCCGACTTCTTCGACGTGGCCAATCACCCCACCGCCCGCTTCGTCTCCACCTCGGTCAAACCCTCGGGCAACACCGCCGTCATCACCGGCAACCTCACCATCAAAGGCATCACCAAGCCCGTCACCCTCAACGCGACCTTCATCGGCGCGGGCGCCAACCCAATGAGCAAGAAGCTCAACATCGGTTTCCGCGCCACCGGCTCCATCAAGCGCAGCGATTACGGCCTGGGCATGGCGGTCCCCGTCGTATCCGACAAGGTCGACCTGACGATCAACGCCGCCTTCGCGGCTCAGTAAAAGCGGTGCCCGCGCGGATCAGGCAGCCCGCTTGATCCGCGCGAAACTCGCAAAGGTCGCCTGCACCGATGCCGAGGCATTGGCCGTCAGCGCCGCGATCCGCGCCAGTCCGTCCGCATCATCCTCACCCGGCGCCCGGTACGCCATCGCCCATCCGCCGAAGCTGCGCGCCGCGACGCTGCGGTCGGACAGCACGACCAGCGCATGGTGCCGGGCATCCGCCTGGATACGCGTGAACGTTGCGTTCACCGCCGCCTCCTCGCCTTCCAGTGCCTGGAGGAAGCGCTTCCCGTCGAAGAACAACAGCCCCGTCACGTCCGCGCGCGCATTGTTGCGGCGCGACGCCGCCAGGATCGCGGCGGCATCGGCGGTCACTCCGTGACGAACCGTGCTGATATAGACGAGCTGGCGCATGAGGGGGTCCGATCGATAAAAGACGCTGGCAAACAAGGCCTTGTGGTTACACCGTGCCCGTTAACGGAATGTTCGTCGCCGCACCCCTGCCGACAATGGTAGACAAATTCCCGGCCACCGGCCATGAACGCGATCATGATCGATCGCACCGGCCTGCTGCTACGACTTATCCGCCCTTAGGGTGGACGGGCGTGACGCGCGCGCTTCCCTAAGGGCAAGATGAACCGCTAGCGCCAACCGACCGCGTCATCTTTCCTCCCACGCGGTCCGACCGGAAGACTCGATCATGCTCCGCGATCCCACAACCAAATACCGCCCCTTCCCGCCCATCGCCCTGCCCGACCGGACATGGCCGGATGCCGTCATCACCCGCGCGCCGCGCTGGCTGTCGACCGATCTGCGCGACGGCAACCAGGCGCTGATCGACCCGATGGATGCGGAAAAGAAGACCCGCCTGTTCGACCTCCTGGTCAAGGTCGGCCTGAAGGAGATCGAGGTCGGCTTTCCATCCGCCGGCGCCACCGAATTCGACTTCATCTCCGGCCTCGTCTGCGAGGGCCGCATTCCCGACGACGTGACGATCCAGGTCCTCACCCAGTCGCGCCGCGACCTGATCGAGCGCAGCTTCGAAAGCCTGGACGGCGCGACGTCGGCGATCGTCCACCTCTACAACGCCGTCTCGCCGGCATGGCGCAAGATCGTCTTCGGCATGACCCGCGACGAGGTGCGCGAGATCGCAGTCGCCGGCGCCAAGATCCTGCGCGACGAGGCGGGCAAGCGTCCGAACACCGCCTGGCAGTTCGAATACAGCCCGGAAACCTTTTCCACCGCCGAACTCGATTTTTCGGTGGAGGTCTGCGCGGCGGTCATGGACGTGCTGCGCCCCACGCCCGAAAAACCGCTGATCCTGAACCTGCCCGCCACCGTCGAATGCGCGACGCCAAACGTCTATGCCGACCAGATCGAATGGTTCTGCCGCAACGTGCCGAACCGCGACAGCGTCGTCATCTCGCTCCACACGCATAACGACCGCGGCACCGGTGTCGCGGCGGCGGAGCTCGGCCTGATGGCGGGGGCCGACCGGGTCGAGGGCTGCCTGCTCGGCAATGGCGAGCGGACCGGCAATTGCGACCTCGTGACGGTCGCGCTCAACATGTACACGCAAGGTGTCGATCCCCGGCTCGACCTGTCGGATATCGACGCGGTGGTGAACACCGTCACCTATTGCACCAACCTGCCCGTTCACCCGCGCACCCCCTATGCGGGCGATCTCGTCTTTACCGCCTTTTCGGGCAGCCATCAGGACGCGATCAAGAAGGGCTTCGCTGCGCAAGGGCAGCGCAACGACGGCTTGTGGGAGGTTCCCTATCTCCCCATCGACCCCGCCGATCTCGGCCGCAGCTATGAAGCGGTGATCCGCGTCAACTCGCAAAGCGGCAAGGGCGGCGTCGCCTGGGTTATCGAGCAGGACAAGGGGCTGAAGCTGCCCAAGCGCCTCCAGGCCGATTTCTCGCAGCATGTTCAGGCCATGGCCGACGAAACCAGCCGCGAGCTGAACGCCGCCGATATCTGGAACCGGTTCGAGGCGACCTATCTGCCCCGCCCCGGCGACCGCTTCGAACTGGTCGACTACGAGGAAAGCGGCAGTGCGGGCAACCGCCTGTTCGTCGGCCGCCTGGCGGTGGAGGGCGAGCAGCGCTCGATCTCCGGCCGCGGCAACGGCCTGATCTCGGGCGTGATCGCCGCGCTGGCCGACAGCACCGGTCCGGCACTGGAAATCGTCGACTATAACGAACATGCCATCGGCCACGGCGCCGATGCGCAGGCCGCCGCCTATGTCGAGGCCCGCACCGCCGACGGTCGCACCGTGTTCGGCGTCGGCATGGACACCGACATCGCGACCGCCAGTGTTCGTGCGGTGCTCAGCGCGGCGAACCGGGCCTGACCATGCACGGCCGGGCGCCACGGTCCCCATCGTCCGTGAGCCCGGCCTTGTTGCTCCGCCATCTGCCGGAGCGTCATCGCCTGTTTCTCCGCCGCCGCGGTGCCTCGCTCGGGCTGACGCTCATCGCGCACCTGCTGCTGGCATGGCTGCTGCTCCATCTCGCACCCAGTTTCACGCCGCAGAAGAAGGGGCCGACCACCAACAGCTTCTCGCTGTCCCCCGAAACCGAGGGTGGCGACGCCCCCGCCCCCACCAAGCAACCGAGCGCGGAGAAATCCAGTCCCTCCGCCGGCGCACCGCCCGCAGCCAAGGTTCCCAAACCGCCCACCCCCATCGAACCCAGGACGAAGCCGGCTGAGGAAGCGCCCGCCACCCCCTGGCTATGGGGCGACAAGGCGCTGTTCGAGGCGAGCGATATCGCACGCATCCCCAATGCCGGCCCGGTCGGCCGGGGCGCAGGTACCGCGCAGGGCGATGACAGCGGCGCCGACAGTGTTGCCGCCTATGGCCCGGGCGCCGGTCCCGGCGGTCAGCGGCTCTACAAGGCCGACTGGCTGCGCGAGCCGACCGACGCCGAACTGAACGGCTATCTGCCGCGCAACATCCCGCCCAATGCGTGGGCGGAAATCGCCTGCCAGACGGCGCCCGACAACCGCGTCGAAAATTGCCGGGTTCTAGGCGATTCGCACATGGGCAGCGGCCTCGCCCGAACCTTGCGCGAAGCCGCCTGGCAATTCCGGATCCGCCCCCCGCGCATCGGCGGCAAACCGATGATCGGCGCCTGGGTCCGCATCCATTTCGACTTCACGCGGAAGCCCGGCGAATAAATCCGTCGGAACAGGTTCACGCGAAGACGCGAACATGTCTCGCGAGCCGAAGGCTCACTCATCCCGCACAGCTAACGCCGGTCTTCCGTCCAAAGGGTCACGCAACACCCCGCCAAACGCCTCCCCTTGGCGTGTTCGCGTCTTCGCGTGAGAACCCTTCTCTCGACACCCGCGGATCACCCTGCGTCGGGCGAAAGCCGCCCCATCGCATCCAGATAATCCTCCGCCGCCCGCCGCTGCGCCGGGTCCTTGAACGCATCCGCCGGAAAGGGCGCCGCCCCCAGGGCATCCAGCAATACCCACAACGCAAATCGCCGCCCCGGTTCGCGCTCGGTGCCGAACGCGATCTTCACCTGTTCCACACCATCCGCCAGAGCCTCGGGCGACAGGGCGGACAGGTCGGTCGTGCCGAAATAATGGTGCAGCAGATCGTCGAAATGCATGAACGTCAGCCCAGCCGTTCGGGGACGGCCTGCGCATCCTCGACCACGCTCTCGGCTGGGGCTACCGCCTCCCAGGGGAAGACGAACCAGTTCTTGAACACGGTCCGGTCGATCCGCTGCGCGAAATAATCCACCCGCTCGGTCGAGGTGACGTTGTCGATCAGCGTCGCGAAGCGCACCGCCGCCATATCCGCTCCCGCATCGGCCAATGCCGCCCGGATGAAGCGGATCGTGCGCCCGCTATCGTTGATGTCGTCCACGAACACCAACCGCGTGCCCCCCGCCGTGCGCCGCGCCAGTTGCACCAGCAGGTCCGCGGAAAATGCCGGTTCCTGCGAGGAATAATCCACCGACAGCATCGGCAGGCCGGTGGCGTGGCTCAAGAACGTGCCGGGCACCAGTCCGCCCCGCCCGATGCCGACGATGAAGTCGGCCCGCCACGTCGTGTCCGCCGCCAGCTGCTCCGCGATCGCCAGCGTATCGGCAACGAACCGTGTCTGTTCGATCGGCGTCAGGTCGGGGGTGGGCATCGGGGCGAACTCCTGCATGGGCGTGGGGTTGGCGCCATAGCCCGCTCGCTCGCCCCGCGCAAAATCCCGCTTCCCGCCGCCTTACCGGTTTCGCAACACCGCATCCAGGAACGGCGTCGGCATCGCCATGAACTGCCTGGGCGTCATGCCCAGGAAGTAGCGGGCATCGCGCAGGAAATGCGGCACGTCGAAATAGCCGTCCTCCAGCGGATCATATTTCCCGTTCGGCCCCAGCATGAACAGCCGCACGAACGCCCGCAGGAAGCGGACGCGCATCAGCAACAGCTTGGGCGTCATCCCGAAATAGCGGACCGCGATCCGCCGCAACGTATGTTCGGACATGCCCAGCCGCTCGGCAACCGCCGACGCGCTGTGATGCCCGCCCTCGTTCAACACTGCGATCAACGCCGTGATCATCGGTTCGTCGTCATGCGGCACGGCCAGAAGCGGTGCCAGCGCCGCCTCGATCGTCTCCATCGGATCGGAGCCCGTCGCCGCGACCACCATCGCCTCCGCCAGCGTTGCCGCCGCCCCGGTGGGCAGAATCGCATGCAATGGCATGAAGCGGTTGTGCGCCGTGCTGGCGGAGTGCCGTGTCAGCCGTGCCCAGGCCTGTGCGGTCAGCCCCAGCGACAGCACCCGCCCCCCTTGCGTCTGCACCCGCACCACCTGCGATGTCGGGCCGCACAGCGCCACTGACGGCACTGGATCGAAGCGACGTGCGCCGATCATCGCAGTCATCGGCCCGCCACCCAGCATCACGCAGATCTGCGCCGGCCCCGGCAGCAGCCAGTCGACCGCTACCTGTCCCACGCCGCCCCCGGCATGATAGATGCCCGCGCCCGCGATCAGCCCCGCCAACGACGTCGGCGGCTTCAACCGATAGGCAACCATATTCTCCCGGACGCCTGCCTCTTGCGCTGCAGGCGTGGATTTGCGCTCCACCGCCAAATCCACATGCCCCCCCAATGTCATCCCCACCCCGAAACCGGGCCTTTTTCGTCATGCACAGGCATGAAGTTTTCGCCAATGCCTCTACGTCTCACTTGTGAGACAAGTTGATCTCGATCAAATTCCATCCGGCTAACTGACTTCCGCCTGCCACATCCGCATGGCGATGCGTGGATCATCGGTGTCGGTGTCCAGCGCCATCATCTGCCGATACGCACCGGGCCGCACGCCAAAACGATCGGTAAACAAGCGACTGCAATGACTGGAGCTTTCGAAACCACTGTCCAGCGCGATGTTGGCAAAGGGCCGCTCGTCACGCGGATCGCCTAATGCCCGGCGCACCCGTTCCAGCCGCCGCAACTGGATATAGCCGGCCAATCCGCCATACGGCCGAAACGTGCGATACAGCGTGGCGCGCGACAGGTCGCTGGTCGCAATGACCTCGCTGGCGGTAAAATCGGGGTCGCTCAGCCGTGCGTCGATCAACGCGCGGATTCGCTCGATCCGGGCGGTTGCGCGCCGGGCCGCCAACAGTTCGGGGGCCTCGTCCACCGCCTTGCCCAGCGCCACCGCGACCAGCGCCGACAGCGCCGTCATCGCCGGTTCGTGCGCCGCGTCGGACAAGGTCGCGATCCGCTCGACCAGCGCCCGCAGATAATCGCCCAGCAACCCCGCGCCCGGCCCGGTCAGGATCGCCCCGTGCAGCCCGTCCAGTTGACCCGCCGCCCCCGCCAGGCGGTCGCGCGCGATGCTGACGGTCACGATATGCGCGTCATAGGATCGCAGGCGCATCGGCAGCATCATGTCCAGTAGCAGCGCCTCGCCCGGCAGAAGCTGGCGAAAGCCTTCGCCCGTATCCACCGCCTGATCGCCCGACAGGACAAAGGTCAGCGTGAAATGGTCGAACGCATCGCGCTGCACGCGGGCGGCGTCCCGCTCATGGCCCACCCCGCGCAATCGGCGGTCGAACAACAGGCCGCGGTGCAGTCGCCAGGCCCGCACCTTTGCCGCAAATGGTCGGCTCAACCGTACGGCGTCCGCGCCCGGCGCGTAGAGTTCGCGGTAGCGGACGAAGCTGTCGTCGGGGGACAGCTTGTCGCTGTCGAACTGCCATTGGTCGGGCGCAGTCACGGCGCCGCCGGCGCCATGGATGGACGTCCCAACTTCCGACTGACGATCAGCAGCAGGAGCGCGGCCGCCGCGGCTGCGATCATCACGATCATCAGTCCCCCGGCAATGCCCCCCGCATTGTGTCCGCTCGCCACGCCCGCCGCCAGCGGCCCGATGCCGATGCCGACCAGCGTGATCACGGTCAGGAACGCGCCGCTGGCCTGTGCCCGGCGCGCCGGGGCGATTTCCTGCTGCACCATGAACAACCCGGCAAACGCGCTCATCCCCAGCATCGTCGCGGCCAGCGTGATCCCCGCCACCGCCACGGTCGTGCCGGCGCCGACCGCCACCAGCGCCGGCACGATCGCCAGCGCGAGCAGCGTGACCAGCGCCGGCCCTCCCCGTTCGCGCGCCTGCGGCCACCGCGCCATCATCACCCCGCCCAGCCCCTGCCCCAGCGGCGACCCGATCAGCATGGCGATCACCCCGACCATCGCCGCCCGCGCCGGCTCCAGCCCATGCTGCCGCGCCATCAGCGTCGGCAGCCACGCTGCCAGGCTCTGGATCACCAGCACCGGCATCGCGGCCAGCAGGTACAGCAGCATCGTCCTCACCCCGCCCGCCGGCGTCGGGGTCGGCGCGGCCGCGCTCCCCTGCGCCGCCATGGCCCCGCTCACCTTGGCCCGCCACCGGATCAGCACCATCAGCAGCACGATGTTGGGCAGGATCGTCACCACGCACAGCCACCGCCACCCATAGGGTACCGCCCCCACCCCGAACCACGCCAACGCCGCCAGTCCGCCCCCCGCACTCACCAACGCAACGTTCCGCCCAAAGGCCGACGCCACGGTGAACATCGCCAGCCCCGCCGCCCGCGCCCGCCCCGGCCGCGCTGCGACCAGCGCCATTGCGGCGGGAATGAACGCCGCCTGCCCAACCCCCATGCCAAGGCGGACGGCCGCAAGCCCCTCGAACGAATTGACAAATCCCATCGCCGCACCGCTCGCCGACCACAGGGCGATCCCGCCGGCCAGTCCGTGCATGGGTTTGCGGGGGAAGAGGGCGGCGGTGGCGTAGGGGAGGGCGAAGCAGGGGCCGAGGAGGAGGCCGGTCGCGGCATCGTCCAGGGCGAGGCGGGGGCCGAGGACCGGCATGAGCGCGGCCAGCGTGAAACGGTCCACAAAGGCGAGGAAATGC
>NZ_JALNUQ010000066.1:0-20846 GCF_026540875.1 Sphingomonas sp. GM_Shp_2 | reverse complement strand
GGCAAGCGCCGGATCGACCATGATCTGGTCGCGCAGGGCGGCGGTCAGCGCCGGATCGCGGGCGGGGTCGTCGCCATTGGCCTGGGTCAGTTCGCGGTCCAGCTGGTCGAGGTCATTCTGCGTCGTCGGTGCACTGCGGTTGCAGGCGGAGAGCGAGAGCGCGGCCAGCGAGGCCAGGAGGAGCGGGCGGATCATGATGCCGGTGGTAGCATCAACCGGTCGCGGGCGGGTTAACGGGACGCGCGGCGCTTGTGCCATGATGGGGCAGGGACCATAATCGGGACCATGCTGAACATAGTCTCGATCCTGATCGGCCTCGTCGCACTGGTGCTGGGCATCGTGCCGTTCCTGCCATTCATGGCGTGGGGATACTGGTTCGTCATCCCGATCGCCATCGTCGGCGCCGGCATCGGTGCGCTGTCGTCGCGCAATTCGGGGCGCAACCTGAACCTGGTGCTGATCGTGATCTTCGCGCTGCGCCTGATGCTGGGCGGCGGCATCATCTGAGGAATGGGGGCCGGCGGTGCTGCCGGCCCCGTGCTTGTCAGCGGCAGGAAACCTGACCGCGATCGATCTCCCGGCCGAGCAGCGCGCCACCGCCGGCACCGATCAGCGTGCCGAGCAGGCTGGACCGGCCATTGCCGATCAGGTTGCCGAGCACGCCGCCACCGAGCGCGCCGACGATCAGCCCCGTGGTGCCATCGTTGCGGCGGCAGTAATAGCGGCCGTTGTAGCCGCGATAGATGCGGTCGTTGCGACCGAGCCGGCGCGGCTGGTAATAGCGCCCGTCCCGGTAATAACGCTCGGCGTAGTAGCCGCGCTGACCGGGTTCGAAGCGGTTATAGTCATAGTTGCGCCAGCGATTGATGTTGCGCACGTCGCGGCGATGATCCTGGCGCGCGTCGCGGATGTCGCGGCGATAGTCGCGCCGGGCCTCGCGCACGTCGCGGCGGCTGTCGGCGCGGCGCATGTCACGGCGATAATCGCGCTGCGCCTCTCGCACTTCCTGACGATATTCGCGGTCCGCCTGCCAGCGCGTATTCTGCGCAGCGGCGGGCACGGCGCCTATCGTGGTCATGGCCAGAGCGGCAAAAAGGACGGTGGTACGCATGGTTACACTCCCTTTGGCATAGGTGGGATGAAGAACCCGTCCCATCTATGCCAGGTTGCGTGAACCGGAAACTACGTCTTGTTCAGGCTTCGGTCAGCGTGATGTCGAGCGTGATCTCGGCATTCAGGACCTTGGACACCGGGCAGTTCTTCTTGGCGCCGTCGGCGATCCTCTTGAACTCGTCTTCCTCGATGCCTTCGACACGTGCGGTGAGCGCAAGCGCGGACTTGCTGATCGTGAAGCCGTCGCCGTCCTTGACCAGCGTCACCTTTGCCGTGGTCTCCAGCGTGCCGACCGAATGGCCCTCGCCGGCCAGCGCGAAGCTGAGCGCCATGGTGAAGCAGCTGGCATGCGCCGCGGCGATCAGTTCCTCCGGATTGGTGCCGGGTGAATCCTCGAACCGGGTGTTGAAGCCGTAAGGGCTGTTGGAGAGCAGGCCGGAACCGAGCGAAACCTGTCCCTTGCCGTCCTTGCCAAGTCCTTCGTAGCGGGCCGAAGCCGAGCGGGTGGTCATATGTCCATTCTCCTGAAATGAAACGGGCGCCGCGATCCAACGATCGCGGCGCCCGCCGGTTCAGGGTAGATGTGCTTTTAGCGGCAGCGGCGCGAGCTGGAGCCGCGATCGATCGCGCGGCCGGCCAGTGCGCCGGCGGCAGCACCGCCCAGGGTGCCGAGCGTACGGTCGCCGCGGGTGTCGATGGTGCGGCCGAGCAGCGCACCGGCCACGCCGCCAACGACGAGGCCCGTGGTGCCATCCGGCTTGCGGCAGCGGACACGGCCGCGGTCGTCGCGCCATTCCCGATACTTGCCGCGGCGCTGCGCATCGGCGGCGGAAACCGGCAGGACGACCGTCGGCACGACCATCGCGGTGCAGCCCAGTGCGAGCATCAACTTACGCATCGAATATACTCCCTTAGAATCTTGATCTGCTGGCGTAACGTGCCCCGGATAACGGGGGTTGCATGAACGGAGAACAACAAGCTGTTCATGATCCGGGCGCATGCCGCTAAAGCCGGAAAAGCGATGATGCCGTCTGTTGAAATTCTGCCCGTTGCGGCGCCGTGGCTCGATCTGGCCGGGTTGGCGGTGTTTGCCATCTCGGGGGCGCTGGCGGCGGCAAAGCGGGCGCAGACCATGGTGACGCTGGCGTTCTTTGCGCTGATTACCGGGGTGGGGGGCGGCACGGTGCGCGACCTGTTGATCGGGGCGCCGGTGTTCTGGATCCATGATGCGCGTGCGGCGGCAGTCTGCCTGTCGGCGGCGCTGGTGGTGTGGGTGACGCCGGAGCGGTGGTGGCGGGGGGCGGCCCTTGCGTGGTTCGACGCGATCGGACTGGCGGCCTATGCGGTATATGGCGCGGCCAAGGCATTGAAATACGGGGTTCCACCCATTCCGGCCGTGGTGATGGGGGTGGTGACGGCATGTGTCGGCGGCATCATCCGCGACGTGCTGGCCGGCGAGCCGTCGATCCTGATGCGGCCCGAATTATATGTCACCGCGGCGGCGCTGTCGTCGGCTAGCTTCGTGGTGCTGGTGGCATCGGGGATGCCGGTCGGACTTGCCGCGCCGGTGGCGGCCACCGCCGGCTTTGCGCTGCGCGCGGTGGCGATCCATTTCCATCTGGCGCTGCCCGCCTATCGCGGACAGCGCTGAGCGTCAGCCGCGAATCACGCCGACCTCGGCAAAGCGGTGCGGCTCGGCCGGGGGTACAGCGGCATCCGCCAGTTCGCACTGCCAATAGCCGACATCGATCCAGCGGCCATGCTTGTAGCCGATCTCGCGGAACACGCCGGCCCGGCGAAAGCCGACCGCCTCGTGCAGCGTGATCGAGCGATCGTTGGGAAGCGCGATACGCCCGATCGCCTGGGTAAAGCCCTGCTTGCGCAGCGTGGCGACCAGCGCCTGGTAGAGCAGCCGGCCCAGTCCCTGGCGCTGTGCCCCGTCGGCGACGTAGATCGTGGTTTCCACCGCCCAGCGATAGGCCTCACGCGGGGAGAA
This sequence comes from Sphingomonas sp. GM_Shp_2, assembly GCF_026540875.1. Lineage (NCBI taxonomy): Bacteria > Pseudomonadati > Pseudomonadota > Alphaproteobacteria > Sphingomonadales > Sphingomonadaceae > Sphingomonas > Sphingomonas sp. GM_Shp_2. The sequence goes on along the minus strand of NZ_JALNUQ010000066.1, from coordinate 17,737 downwards.
TTGCGCGGCATAGGCATAGCCCAGCACGCGTTCGTCCGCATCGCCGGCGCCCTCGCTGACGGTGGCGACCATCCAGGGATACAGGCCACCGGACGCCGTCATGCGATCCTGCATGACCGCCGCAACCGGCGCCTCGGTTTCGAACGACACCACGCCCGCCAGCACATGGGGAGCGTAGATCGCCGCGATCGCCGCGGCATCGTCCGGACGGGCGGCGCGAACCCCGATCACAGACCGATCCGCGCCAGGATCAGGTCGAGCAGGCGCGTGTCGGACGCCGATGCGGTCGCACCGAAGCCGCCGCATTCCAGGCAGCGCGCCTGGATCGAGCCGCCGCGGGTCAGTCGTGCCACGTCGCCCAGCGCGCGGGCGAGCGTCGCGCGGCGGTCGGCGGCGACGCGCGCGAAGATGTCGCCGGCGGGTCCCGCCGTGTCGTCGCCATCGTCACCGCCGAAGCTGTCCGCCAGCTTCGCCGCGAAGCCCGGTTCCTTTTCCAGATATTCGGCATGGACCTTGGCCGGATCGAGCTTGGCCTGACGCGCAGCCCAGGCGATGGCGTCCGACAGGTTGCCGAACTGGTCGACCAGGCGCAACTGGTGGGCGGTGCCGCCATCCCAGACGCGACCCTGCGCGATTTCGTCGACGCGTGCGGGCGTCATCCGGCGGGCGGCGGCGACGCGGCCGATGAACTGGCGATAGCCGTTTTCGATGCCCGCCTGCAGGATGGTGTCGAGCATCGGCGTCGTGCCGCCCAATATGTCGGGCTGACCGGACAGGGGGGTGGTCTTCACGCCGTCGCTGGTGATGCCGATCTTGGCCAGCGTGTTCTCGAATGTCGGGATCAGGCCGAAGATGCCGATCGATCCGGTGATCGTGCCCGGTTCGGCAAAGATGCGATCGCCCGCGGTGGAAACCCAGTAGCCGCCCGACGCGGCAAGGCCGCCCATCGAGATGGCCACGGGCAGGCCGCGCTTCTTGGCTTCAAGGACGGCCAGGCGGATCTGTTCGGAGGCCAGCGCCGAGCCGCCGGGCGAATCGACCCGCACGACCAGCGCCTTCAGCTTCTTCTTGGCGAGACCGTCGAGCATTGCCTTGCTGATCGTGTCGCCGGCCGCGGTGCCGGGGCCGCCCTTGCCGTCGACGATCTCGCCGGCGACGGTCAGCACGCCGATGGCGTCGCCGGCGGTGGGCAGCGGGTTGGCGCGCACCCATGCGTCGTAGCCGACCGTGTTGAAGCTGCCGAGCGGGCGATCATTGGCGACGCCGGCGATCTGCGCGACGCGGCGGCCAAAGGCGATCCGGTCACCCAGCTTGTCGACGATGCCGGCGCCCAGGTTCGCGCGGGCGGTGTCGCCATTGGCGGCCAGCACCAGTTGGTCGGGCTGGGCAAGGAAGCGGGCGACCTGCGCCTTGGGACGCGCCTTGGCGATCGATTCGCGCCACTGGGCGAACAGGGAGCCGTACAGCGCCTGGCTGGCGGCGCGCGCATCGGGGCTCTGGTCGGCGCGGGTATAGGGTTCAACAAAGGACTTGTAGCGGCCGACGCGGTAGACGTGCGTCGTCACCCCGAGCTTGTCGATCAGCCCCTTGTAATAAAGTTGGTTGCCGCCCGGCCCGGTGAACAGCGTGCCACCCATCGGGTTCATCCAGATCTCGCTGGCCTGCGCGGCCAGGCGATAATCGCTGTCGGTATAGCCGGTGGCATAGGTCAGGACCGGCTTTCCGGTGGCGCGGAAGCGGCCCATCGCGTCGGCAACCTCTTGGATCACCGCCGGATAACCGCCGGAAAAGCCGTCCAGATCGAGCACCAGCGCCTTGACCCGGTCATCGCCGCGCGCCGTGTCGATCGCGCGCACCACATCGCGCAGGCGGTACTGGCGGGGCATGTCCTGCCCCGACAGCATCGAGAAGGGGTCCATCTCCTCGGGCTGTTCGACGATCGAGCCGCGCAGGTTGAGGAGCAGCGCGCCGGGCTTGATCGCCTTGGTACCCGGCCGGGCATTGAGTGCGGCGAACAATAGGCCGAAAAAGATCAGCATGGCGATCAGGACCAGCATGTCCTTGATCCCGACCAGCAATTTCCATGCGCCTCGCACCAGTCGCCAGCCGCCGCGTCGGCGCCTGGATGGTGCCCCGCTGGGCGATCGGCTGAAATCCTGGTCGAGTGGCGAAGCGGCGCGAGCGTCGGTCATGCGCGGGACGCTAGAACAGCGGAGCGCGCGCGTAAATGGCCTGTATTAGCCTTCCAATACAGAATGCGCGGCGGCATGAAGCCCATGAAAACGGCAATTGCCGCTGGTTCCGCACGGCCGGCCCCCGCCCGCAATTTTTTCCGGCCCGGCCCGTTGACGCATCAGGACCCCCGCCACATATCCGGCGCGTTGGCACTCGCATTCGCCGAGTGCCAAAAAAGTGTCACACGTACTTAAAAGAGGGACATCCGCGATGAACTTTCGTCCGTTGCATGACCGCGTCCTCGTCCGCCGTGTCGAGGCGGAGGAGAAGACGGCCGGTGGAATCATCATCCCCGACACCGCCAAGGAAAAGCCGCAGGAAGGCGAAGTCGTCGCTGCCGGCACCGGGATCAAGGCCGAGGACGGCAAGGTGACGCCGCTGGACGTCAAGGCCGGCGACCGCATCCTGTTCGGCAAGTGGTCGGGCACCGAGGTCAAGGTGAATGGCGAAGACCTTCTGATCATGAAGGAATCGGACATTCTGGGGATCGTCGGCTAAACCTGGCCACGCTTCCACTTCTGTTTACACACATCTGAAAGGGTAGCCACATGGCAGCCAAGGACGTGAAATTCGGCCGCGACGCGCGCGAGCGCATCCTGCGCGGCGTCGACATCCTCGCCGATGCAGTCAAGGTCACGCTGGGGCCGAAGGGCCGCAACGTCGTGATCGACAAGAGCTTCGGTGCACCGCGGATCACCAAGGACGGCGTCAGCGTCGCCAAGGAAATCGAGCTCAAGGACAAGTTCGAGAACATGGGCGCGCAGATGGTGCGCGAAGTGGCCTCGAAGACCAACGACATTGCCGGCGACGGCACCACCACCGCGACCGTTCTCGCACAGGCGATCGTGCGCGAGGGCATGAAGTCGGTGGCCGCGGGCATGAACCCGATGGACCTGAAGCGCGGTATCGACCTGGCGGTGACCAAGGTCGTCGAGGACGTGCAGGCCCGCTCGAAGCCCGTGTCGGGCTCGTCGGAAGTGGCGCAGGTCGGCATCATCTCGGCCAATGGCGACCGTGAAGTCGGCGAGAAGATCGCCGAGGCCATGGAAAAGGTCGGCAAGGAAGGCGTCATCACCGTCGAAGAGGCCAAGGGCCTCGAGTTCGAGCTGGACGTCGTCGAGGGCATGCAGTTCGACCGCGGCTATCTGTCGCCCTACTTCATCACCAACCCGGAGAAGATGACGGTCGAGCTGAACGACCCGTACATCCTGATCCACGAGAAGAAGCTGTCGAACCTGCAGGCGATGCTCCCAATCCTGGAAGCGGTCGTGCAGTCGGGTCGTCCGCTGCTCATCATCGCCGAGGACATCGAGGGCGAGGCGCTCGCCACGCTCGTCGTCAACAAGCTGCGCGGCGGCCTGAAGGTTGCAGCGGTCAAGGCACCGGGCTTCGGCGATCGTCGCAAGGCGATGCTGGAAGATATCGCGATCCTGACGGCTGGCGAGCTGATCTCGGAAGATCTGGGCATCAAGCTCGAGAGCGTCACCGTCGGCATGCTGGGCACCGCCAAGCGCGTCACGATCGACAAGGACAACACCACCATCGTCGATGGGGCCGGTGAAGCCGACGCGATCAAGGGCCGCACCGAGGCGATCCGTGCGCAGATCGAGAACACCACCAGCGACTATGACCGCGAGAAGCTCCAGGAGCGTCTCGCCAAGCTCGCCGGCGGCGTTGCCGTGATCAAGGTCGGTGGTGCGACCGAGGTCGAGGTGAAGGAGCGCAAGGACCGCGTCGACGACGCGCTGCACGCGACCCGCGCGGCCGTCGAAGAGGGCATCGTCCCCGGCGGTGGTACGGCGCTGCTGTACGCATCGAAGGCGCTGGAAGGCGTGACCGGCGAGAATGACGACCAGACCCGCGGCATCGACATCGTTCGCAAGTCGCTGACGTCGCTGGTTCGCCAGATCGCGCAGAATGCCGGCCAGGACGGCGCCGTGGTCTCGGGCAAGCTGCTCGACGGCAACGACACGACGATCGGCTTCAACGCGGCGACCGACACGTACGAGAACCTGGTTGCAGCCGGCGTGATCGACCCGACCAAGGTCGTGCGCACCGCCCTCCAGAACGCGGCCTCGGTCGCCGGCCTGCTCATCACCACGGAAGCCACCGTGTCCGAGCTGCCGGAAGACAAGCCCGCAATGCCGGCCGGTATGCCCGGCGGCGGCATGGGCGGCATGGACTTCTAAGTCCGAAATGTCCCCGGCCGGCTCCGGCCGGTCGGGGATGTTGCAGGCGCCAGCCGAACGGAAAAGGGGCCGGAGGATCGTTCCTCCGGCCCCTTTCTTGTTGCGGATGTCCGCTTGGAAAAACCTAGCGCTTCATGGCTTCCAACAGGCGCTTGACCTCCTGGCTGCGTCCGCGCGGCAGGATCAGGATATCGTCGCCGCTGGCCACCACGATCAGGTCGGAGACGCCGATCGCCGCGACGCGCACCCGGTCGGTGCGGATCAGGCAGTCCTTGGTATCGACCGCAATCACCTGGCCGCGATGCGCGTTGCCGAAGCCGTCCAGGTCGCTGATCGCGTGAAGCGCGTCCCAGCTGCCGACGTCGTTCCAGCCCATGGTGACGGGCACCACCGCGACCCGCTCGGCCTTTTCCATGACCGCATAGTCGATCGAGTCGGACGGGCAGGTGGCAAAAGCCTCCGCATTGGGATGGATGCGTGTTCCCTCGCGCAGCGCCGACCCCATCGCCTTTTCGGCGGACACCAGCATTTCGGGGGCGTGCTGGGCAAGCGCCTGGAGATACATGTCGGCGCGGAACAGGAAGATGCCGCCGTTCCAGACATGGTCGCCCGAAGCCAGCATCGCCTCGGCCCGCTCGCGCCGGGGCTTCTCGACGAAGCGGGCGACCTTGTGGACGCCGGTGCCGATCGCATCGCCGACCTGGATCCAGCCATAGCCGGTTTCCGGCGAGTCCGGGGTGATGCCGAAGGTGACGAGCCATCCATTGGCCACCAGCGGGAGCGCGGCGTCGATCGCGCGGTGGAAGGCGTCGACATCGGCGATGACGTGGTCGGACGGCATGACGAGCAGCGCATCCTCCGGCCGTGCGGCCAGGGCGGCGAGGGCGATCGCCGGCGCGGTGTTGCGCGCCATCGGCTCCAGGATCAGCGCCTGGGGCGGTGCGCCCGCAGCCGTCAACTGATCCTCGACCAGGCTGGCGTGACGCGCACCCGCCACCACGATCGGCGCGGCATAACGGTCGCCTTGCGCACGCTTGGCGGTGAGCTGAAGCATGGTGTCGTCCGCGGTCAGCGGCAGCAATTGCTTGGGCATCTCCGGCTTGGACATCGGCCATAGGCGCGTGCCCGACCCGCCGGACAGGATCACCGGAACGATCATGCTTTGCATCTTTTCCCTTTCGACGGCGCGCCGCAGATCGCGGGCGCTTTTATATCGTCAATAGCGCTCAACGCCCATCTTCACGCTTCGTTGTCGAATATATGCAAAAATCCTGTTGATTGCCAAATGGGTCGGACCGGCACCCCGTTGGGCGAACATCATCCGGCGGCGTGACATGGGAGCGTGATGGTTCGGCTGTTCAAACATTACGTGTCGCACGTCGTGCTGTTGCTCGGATGCATCGACTTCCTGCTGCTCGTTCTGTGCGCGGAATTGGGTTGGATCATCCGTGCGCGGCAGATCGGCATGGCGGTGGAGCCCTTGTCGACCCGGCTGTTCCAGTTGGCCAGCTTCGCGATACCGTTGCAGGTCGCGCTGGTCGCCGTCGGGGCTTACGGCGCGGCCTCCTTCCTGTCGCTGCGGTTCGCCGCGGCGCGGCTGTCGGTGGCCGTGTCGCTGGGCGTGATCCTGTTGTCGCTGATCTTCTTCTTCCTGCCTTCGCTCAGTTTCTGGCGGTCGAACCTGTTCTACGCGATGATGCTCGCCATCCCGACGCTGGTGATGGTGCGGGCGCTGCTGGGCCGGACGCTGGGCGGCGACCTGTTCAAGCGGCGCGTGATCGTGCTGGGCGCGGGCGCGCGCGCGGCGCAGTTGACGGTGCTGGCCGAACAGCCGGGCGCCCGCTTCGTCGTCGCCGACGTGATCGCCATGGGGGAGCCCAATCCGGTACTCCACCGCACCACGCCGCGGGACACCATTCCCAATCTGGCCGCGCATGTAATGGACCGGAATGCCGGCGAGGTCGTGCTGGCCCTGGAGGAACGGCGCAACGCCCTGCCGTTCAAGGATCTGTTGCGGGTGCGGACGACGGGCGTGCGGGTCAGCGAGATATCGAGCTTCCTGGAGCGCGAAACGGGACGCATCGACCTGAAGACGGTGAGCCACAGCTGGCTGATCTTCTCGGACGGCTTTGCCAGCGGCCGGATGGTGTCCGGCGTCGTCAAGCGCGTGTTCGATGTCGTCGTCAGCCTGATCCTGCTGGCGGTGACGTTGCCGGTGATGCTGCTGGCCGCGATCGCGATCAAGCTGGAGTCGAAAGGCCCCGCCCTGTACCGGCAACAGCGTATCGGACTGTACAATCAGCCCTTTCATATCCTGAAGCTGCGTTCGATGCGCCAGGATGCCGAAATGGGCGGTCAGGCGGTCTGGGCCGAGAAGGATGATCCGCGGATCACCCGGATCGGGCGCTTCATCCGCAAGGTGCGGATCGACGAACTGCCGCAGACCTGGACCGTGTTGAAGGGCGAGATGAGTTTCGTCGGTCCCCGGCCCGAACGCCCTTCCTTTGTAAGCGAACTGGAACGCGAACTGCCCTTCTATGCCGAGCGGCATATGGTGAAGCCGGGTATTACCGGCTGGGCGCAGATCAACTATCCTTACGGCGCGTCGATCGAGGATGCGCGGCACAAGTTGGAATATGACCTGTATTACGCCAAGAATTATTCGCCGTTTCTGGACGCGCTGATCCTGTTGCAGACGCTGCGCGTGATCCTGTGGCCCTCGGGCGCACGCTGACCGGGATGACGGTCACGCCTGTGTATAGCCGTGCGCGGGGCGCCGATGTACGACGGCGCGCAGAGCCATGAGCGAACCCCGTCCATCCCGCTATCCGCTGTTGCGTGGCCGCCGCCGGGCGCTGGGAGGGCGTCGTGCCTGGCGCCCCGGCCCCCGGTTGCGTCTCGGCATCGTGCTGGTCGCGGCCCTTGTCGTGCTGGGCGGTGTGGTGTCGCTGGCGCTGCGACCGGCCCCCCCGTCGGCGGATCAACTGTTTGCGCGTTCGCTGGCCGCGCTGGAGCGGGGCAACATCCATGCCGCCTATGCCGATGCGCAGGCCGCGGCGCGTGCGGCACCGCAGGCGGGCATCGTGCAGGCGGTACTGGCCCGGACGCTGATCGACCTTAGCGAAGGCGCGGCTGCCGAGGCGGCGCTGGACCGGGCGGTCGCGGTCGGTTTTCCGAACGGGCGCCTGCATCAACTACGCGCCGCCGCCAGCCTGTTGCAAGGCGATCCCGATGTCGCCCTGGCGCATGTCGCGCAGGCCGAGCCGGCTTATGCCGATTATGCCTTGCGGGTTCGCGCACGCGCCCTGGCCGCCAAGGGGCAGGGTGCCGCCGCACAGGCGGAACTGGTCGATCTCCTCTCTCGATCACCGGGCGATGCGGCGGCCTGGGCCGATCTTGGGCGTATCCGGCTGAGCGCGGGCGAGGTCGGCGGAGCCGCGGCGGCGGCGGCGCAGGCGGTGCGTATGGCGCCGCGTGACCCGGCGGCGCTGACCCTGCAAGGCGAGGTGGTGCGCAGCCGCTACGGTCTGGTCGCGGCATTGCCGTGGTTCGAGGCGGCACTGCGTTCGGATGCCTATTACCATCCCGCCTTGATCGAATATGCCGGCACGCTTGGCGATGCCGGGCGGGCGACCGATGCCGTCGCTGCAACGCGGCGCGCGCTGGTGTCGCGGCCGGGCAGCCAACAGGCCTATTACCTGCAAGCCGTGATCGCGGCGCGGGCCGGCAACCGGGTGTTGGCGCGGCGGTTGCTGCAACTGACCGGCGGGGTCATCGGCAACACGCCCGGCGTGATGCTGCTGGACGGGGCGCTCGCCTTTGCCGACCGGCAGGACGAGCAGGCCGCGGGCATCTGGCGCCGGCTGGTCGCCGCGCAGCCGATGAACGTCACCGCGCGACGCCTGTTGGCGAACGCGCTGTTGCGCTCGGGCGACGCGGCGGGCGCGCTGGACGTGATCAGGCCGATCGTGCTGCGCGGCGACGCCGATGGCTATGCCCTGCGGCTGGCGTCGCGTGCCAGCGCGGCGCTGGGCCAGCAGGCGCAGGCGGCGCAACTGCTGGACCGGGCGGCATCCGGTCAGCGTGGCCCGTCGACCATCTTCCAGAGTGCCGATGCGCTCGGGGCATTGCAGGCGGAGGCCTCGCGCGCGGCGGGTGATCCCACCTATGCGCTGGGCGTGATCCGTGGCCTGGCGAGCGGCGGCAACCTGTCGCAGGCGGTCGCGCAGGCGCGGGCATTGGTGGCCGCGGCACCCGGCGCCCCCGCGGCGCAACTCGCCTACGGGGATACGCTGGCGGCATCGGGCCGCTATGCCGAGGCGGTCGCCGCCTATGGACGCGCGGCCGATCTGAGCTTCGACGAACCGGCCTTGCTGCGCCTGCTCGATGCCTATGGTCGTTTAAACCGTCCCCGCGACGCCGCCGCGACGCTTGCCCTGTACCTGTCGCAAAACCCGCAAAGCATTGTCGGGGCGCGCATTTTGGGGGCCTGGCAGCTGGGCGGGGGTGAGGTCGGGGCGGCGATCGAGACGCTGGAGGGGGTGCGGGCGGCGGCAGGAGATCGCGAAGCGGGACTTTTGGCCGATCTGGCAAGGGCTTATGCCCTGATCGGCGAAGGGGCGGTGGCGCGGATCTATGGCCGTGCGGCCTATGCACTGGCGCCGATGAGCGCGGCGGTGACGGACGCTTACGGCGTCGCCCTGATCGCGGCGGGGGACAGGAACGGCGCGCGGCAGTTGCTCGACAAGGCGGTCGCGCTGGCGCCGGGGGACGCGGCGATCCGGGCGCACCGGGCAGAGATTGGCGGGGCCGCCGCAGCCCGCTAGGAGGCGGGGATGATCGATCCCCTGGACCGTATCGCCGCCGCGCTGGAGCGGCTGTCTCCACCGCCGGCGCCCGATGCCGACCTGCTGGCGCATCCGGCCTATCTGTGGCGGGACGGCGCGCTGAGCGCGGCGCGCGCCTTCGATCCCCTGCCGCTCGACCTGATGCTGGGCGTGGAGCGGCAAAAGGCGGCGCTGCTGGCGAATCTGGAGCGGCTGGCGGCGGGGCATGCGGCGCAGGACGTGCTGCTGTGGGGCGCACGCGGGACGGGCAAGTCGGCTCTGGTGAAGAGCGCAGTGGGCGCGGTGCAGGCCGCAGGCGGGCCGCTGGCGCTGGTCGCGGTGGACGCCCTTGCCAGCCTGCCGCGGCTGTTCGACCGGCTGGGTGGGCAGAACCGCGCCTTTGCGCTGTTCCTGGACGATCTCGGCTTTGACGAGCCGGGCGAGGCACGCGTGCTGCGCTCGCTGCTGGATGGCGGGACCGAGGCGCGGCCCGCCAATGTCCGCCTGCTGGTGACGGCGAACCGGCGGCATCTGGTGTCGCGCGACCTGAGCGAGCAGGACAGTGCGATCAACCCGCGCGACGTGGTGGACGACCAGCTGGCGCTGTCGGATCGCTTCGGACTCAGCCTCGGGTTCCATGTGCTGGACCAGGACGGTTATCTGGCGATCGTGCGCGCCTATGCCGCGCGGTTCGCTTTGCCGTTCGACGGGGCGGAGGCGGTGAACTGGGCGACGCGGCGGGGTAGCCGGTCGGGGCGCGTGGCGTGGCAATATGTGGTGGATCTCGCGGGGCGCGAGGGGCGGGCGGTTTAGGGGGAGCGGCTTTTGCGGCTGTCTCTCGATACACCGTCTCGATACGCGGCTTTGCCGCTACTCGACGGCTACTCGAGACGAACGGGGTGGGATTGGAGGGGTTGCGGCTGTGCTTCGACTTCGCTCAGCACGAACGGAAGTTTGGGGGGTAGGGGCGGACGCGGGTAGAGACGGGTGGCGCCGGGCCGATCAGCCCAGCGCCTCCACCTGCTCGGCCAGTTCCAGCCAGCGCATCTCGGCTTCGTCCTTTTCTTCTCTGGCCTTGCCGATCGCGGCAGACAGGCGGGCGAAGCCGGCGGGGTCCTTGGCGTAGAAGTCGGGATCGGCGAGCCTGGCCTCGTCGCGGGCGATGCCGGCCTCGATCTCCTCGATCCGGCCGGGCAGCAGGTCGTAGTCGCGCTGGTCCTTGTAGCTGAGCTTGGTACGCGCCTGTACCGGGGCGGCGGGGGCCGATATGGCCTTGGCGGCAGCCTTCTTGCCCTCGGTGCGCGGCTTGCGCTTGGCGACCCAGTCCTCATAGCCGCCGGCGACGACGTCGATTGTGCCCGAGCCGTCGAGGCCCAGCGTCACGGTGACGGTGCGATCCAGAAAGTCGCGGTCGTGGCTGACGATCAGCACGGTGCCGTCATAGTCGCCGATCACCTCCTGCAGCAGATCAAGCGTTTCGAGGTCGAGGTCGTTGGTCGGCTCGTCGAGCACCAGCAGGTTGGATTCGCGGGCGAACTCGCGCGCGAGCAGCAGGCGGGAGCGTTCGCCGCCGGACAGCGTGCCGATCCGCGCCTCGGCCAGGCTGGGGTCGAACAGGAATTCCTTGAGATAGCCGTGGACGTGCTTGCGCACCCCGCGCACGTCGATCCAGTCGCCGCCGTCCGCCAGCACCTCGCGCACGCGCTTTTCGGGCGCCATCAGGCGGCGTTGCTGGTCGATGATGACGCCGTCCAGCGTCCTGGCCAGCTTCACCTCGCCCTCGTCGGGCTGGATCTCGCCGGTGAGCAGGCGGAGCAGCGTCGTCTTGCCGGCGCCGTTCGCGCCGACGATGCCGATGCGGTCGCCGCGCGTCACCTTCAGGCTGAAATCCTTGATGACGGTGCGGTCGCCATAACGCTTGGTGACATGCTCGGCCTTGATGACCTCCTTGGTCTTCACGTCGTCCGACGCGATGCCGAGCTTGGCGGCCCCCTGCGGCCCGATCATCGCGGCGCGGGTGGCGCGCATCTGGTGCAGCTTTTCGAGGCGGCCCTGGTTGCGCTTGCGTCGGGCGGTGACGCCGCGGTGGAGCCAGTGCTCCTCGATCTTCAGCTTGGCGTCGAGCTTCTCGGCGGCGCGGGTCTCCTCGGCATAGACCGCCTCGGTCCAGGCGTCAAAGCCGCCGAAGCCGACCTCGTTGCGGCGCAGATTGCCGCGGTCGAGCCACAGCGTTGAGCGGGTGAGGCGGGTCAGAAAGGTGCGATCGTGGCTGATGACGATAAAGGCGCCGGTGAAGCGCTTCAGCCAGTCCTCCAGCCATTCGATCGCGGCGAGATCGAGATGGTTGGTCGGCTCGTCGAGCAGCAGCACGTCCGGGTTCATCGCCAGCGCGCGCACGATCGCGGCGCGGCGACGCTCGCCCCCGGAGGCGGTGGCCGATTCGCGCGACAGGTCGATGCCGAGCTGGTCGGCGATCGCCTCGGCCTCATGGGGCTGGGGCGCGTCGTTGCCGGACAGGACGTAATCGCGCAGCGTGGGAACGCCGGTCAGGTCCGGTTCCTGTTCGAGATAGACGACGTGCGTGCCCGGCACGAGCGTGCGGCGCCCCTCGTCCGAATCGAGAATGCCGGCGATCAGCTTCAACAGCGTCGACTTGCCCGCGCCGTTGCGGCCGATCAGCGCGAGCCGGTCGCGCTGGCCGACATGGATGTCGAGGTGGCGGAAAAGCCAGCCGGAACCCTGGATGACGCCAAGGTCTTCGAACGAGAGAACGGGTGCTGCCATGATGCACCGCCACGTAAGCGCCCGCCCGGAACCGGGCAAGTTGTCATGCGCTTTTGCGGGCGCGCCCCGGCACCGACATTGCCCCCGCGCTCATTCAGAGGGTGTTCAACGCATGCGGGCTATGCCAACTCCATGAAGATGACCGTCCTCCTGGCACTGTTGGCCGCAAGCCCCGCACTGACGGCACCGGTGATGGCACAGGCCCCGGACCAGCGGCGGGGCGACCAGATGAAGGCATTGCAGGCACGCAAGCAGGGGCGCATCCTGCCCATGCCCGAGATCGAGAAACGCGTCCTGCCCCAGATGGAGGGCGCGCAATATCTCGGCTTCGACTTCGACGCGAGCGCGGCGATCTATACGATGAAGTTCCTGCGCAACGGCACGGTGATCTGGGTCGAGGTCGATGCACGATCCGGCCAGATCGTCGGCCGTACCGACCGCTGACCCCATTTCCCAAGGAGACCCACATCGATGCGCGTTCTGATCGTCGAGGACGAACCCCATCTTGGCCAGCAGTTGAAGAATACGCTGGAGGGCGCCGGCTATGCCATCGATCTGGCAACCGACGGCGAGGAAGGCCATTTCCTAGGATCGACCGAAAGCTATGACGCGATCGTCCTCGACCTGGGCCTGCCCGAGATCGACGGACTGACCGTGCTGGACCGCTGGCGCAAGGAGGGCAAGACCACCCCGGTGCTGGTGCTGACCGCGCGCGACAGCTGGTCCGACAAGGTGGCCGGGCTGGATGCGGGGGCGGACGATTATGTCGCCAAGCCGTTCCAGACCGAGGAGCTGATCGCGCGGCTGCGTGCGCTGATCCGCCGCGCGTCGGGCAATGCCTCGTCCGAGCTGACCGCGGGCGACGTGCGGCTGGACACGCGCAGCGGCAAGGTGACGCGCGCGGGCGAGCCGGTGAAGCTGACCGCGCAGGAATATAAGCTGCTCAGCTACCTCCTGCACCACAAGGGCAAGGTGGTGAGCCGCACCGAATTGATCGAGCATATCTACGACCAGGATTTCGACCGGGATTCGAACACGATCGAGGTGTTCGTGACGCGCATCCGCAAGAAGCTGGGCCAGGACGTGATCACCACGATCCGCGGGCTGGGCTACAGCCTGGAAGATCCGGAGGGCGCCGCCGCCTGAGGCGGGACGGCCGACACGCATGACGGACGCGGACCCTCCCAAACGGAAATGGCGCACGGGATCGCTGTCGCGCCGCATGATCCTGATCTCTGCGGCGTGGATCTCGGTGCTGCTGGCGGGCGGCGGCTTCGCGCTGGACCGCGTGCTGACCAGCGCGGTGACGCAGAATACCGACAACCAGTTGCAATATATCCTGAAATCGCTGCTGGTCGCGGCCGAGATCGGCCCGGACGGCGAGGTGATCTTCGGACGCGATCTGGTGGGCGATCCGCAGTTTCTGGAGCCCTATTCAGGCCTTTACTGGCAGATTTCGGCGCCGGGCAAGGAGGTGTTCCCCTCGCGCTCGCTGTGGGACCGGCAACTGGCCTATGGCGCCCCGCATGACGACAAGGGCATCCATACCTATACCAGCAACCAGTTTCCCGATCAGAAGCTGAGGATCGTCGAGCGCGACGTGAAACTGCCGGGATCCGACGTTCGCTGGCGGTTCCAGGTCGCACAGAGCCGGGAAGGGCTGGATGCGCAGATCGCGTCGCTCCGCCGCACGCTGGTCCGCAGTTTCGCGCTGCTCGGCCTGGGGCTGGTGGTGCTGGCCTGGTTGCAGACCTTTTACGGGCTGTGGCCGCTGCACCGGGTGCGGCAGGAGATTGCGCGGATGCGCGCCGGGCAGGCCAACCGGATCTCGTCGGAAATGCCCAGCGAAGTGGCGCCGATGGTCGAGGAATTGAACGCGCTGATCGAACATAATGAGCGGCAGGCGGAGGAGGCGCGGCGCCACGCGGGCAATCTGGCCCATGCGCTGAAGACGCCGCTGACCGTCATCATGAACGCGGCGACCGCGCAGGCCGACGATCTGGCGGATACGGTGGTGCGCGAGGCGCGGACGATGCGGCGGCAGGTGGACCATCATCTGGCGCGGGCCCGCGCGGTCGGGCGGCGCGGGTCGGCGCACAGCCGGGCGGAGGTGTGGCCTAGCCTGGAATCGGTGGAACGTGCGGTGGCGCGCCTTTATCGCCATGTGCGCATCGACGTGACGGGCCCGAAGGACCTGGCGGTGCATGTCGAACGGCAGGATCTGGACGAGCTGCTCGGCAACCTGATTGAGAATGCCGCGAAATATGGCGGCGGCAGCGTGTTCGTGACCGTGGGGGCCGAGGCCGGCTATGTCGAGTTCCTGATCGAGGACGATGGCGCGGGGATCGCGGAGGCGGACCGCTTGCGTATCTTCGATCGTGGCGTGCGGCTGGACAGCGGCAAGCCGGGCACCGGGCTAGGGCTGGCGATCGTGCGCGACGTGGCGGAAATCTACGAGGGCACGGTCAGTTTGGAGGAAAGCGAGGACCTGGGCGGGTTGATGGTGCGGCTGCGACTGCCGGCGGCGGCCTGAGCCCCGCCGGCAGGTCGGTGTATCACGCCGCCTTGGCGAGATCCTGGGCGATCTCGGCGGCGATCGCGATCGAACGCTTGCGCGCCTGATGGTCGTAGATCGCGCTGGTCACCATCACCTCGTCCACCTGTGTGCGCTCGACAAAGGCGGCAAGCTGACGCGCGACGGTCGCGGGGCTGCCGGTGGCGGAGCAGGACAGGACCTGGTTCAGCACGGCGGCACCCTGCGGCCCCAGGCTGTCGCGATAGCCGGCGACGGGGGGCGGCAGGCGGCGCGGGTTGCCCGTGCGCAGGGCAATGAACGTCTGTTGCTGCGAAGAGGCGAGATATTCGGCCTCTTCGTCCGTATCGGCGGCGAAGATGTTGAAGCCGGCCATGGCATGGGGCCTGGCAAGCGTCGCAGAAGGGCGGAACTCGCGCCGATAGACGCCAAGCGCCTGATCGAGCGCGTCGGGCGCGAAATGCGAGGCAAAGGCATAAGGCAGGCCGAGCGCGGCGGCGAGTTGCGCGCCGAACAGGCTGGAGCCGAGGATCCACATTTGCGGGCTGGCACCGGCACCGGGGGTGGCGGTGATGCCGGTCTGGCCGTCATCGGCGAAATAGCTTTGCAGTTCGAGGACGTCGCGGGGGAACGCGTTGGGGTCGCTGTCGAGGGTGCGGCGCATGGCGCGGGCGACGCGCTGGTCGGAGCCGGGGGCGCGGCCGAGGCCGAGGTCGATGCGGCCGGGGAAGAGCGCGTCAAGGGTGCCGAACTGTTCGGCGATGACGAGCGGGGCGTGGTTGGGCAGCATGATGCCGCCCGCGCCGACGCGGATGGTGCGGGTGGCGGCGGCGACATGGGCGATCACCACCGCGGTCGCGGCCGAGGCGATGCCCTCCATGCCGTGATGTTCGGCCACCCAATAGCGTTGATAGCCGAGCGATTCGGCATGGGCGGCGAGGTCGGCGGCATTGGCCAGCGATTGCGACACGGTGCCACCTTCGACGACAGGCACCAGATCGAGCAGGGAAAGACGGGTCATGCCTCAGCAGATGGGAAGCGCGGCCGCCGCTCGCAAATAAAGAACGGCTATCAAAGGCCGAAGGCCCAGCGCAGCGCGAGCCCGTAATCATCGGGAAGTGCGGCGATATTGCCGGGATCGCGGCGCCAGAACAGGTTGGTGTGAAGGTCGCCGGGACCCAGCGGCAGGGTATAGCGCGCCTCCATGTCGATCTCGCGGCCGGTGGGGGCGAGATTCAGGCGCTGGACGGTCCAGGCGGATACGCCCGCGCCGGCATAGTCCCAGCCGGTGGGCAGGCGATAGTCGATGCCGCCGCGCGCGACGCGCAGCGGCTGCGCGACACGCAGGCCGAGCGAGTCGCGGCCGAAGACGCCGGCCTTCCCGATGTCGACGGCGAAGGCGGTGGTGCGGAGGCGGGCGGTGCCGGCAAGGCCATGGCGCGCGCTGGCCTGCGTCCAGCCCTGACGCCATGTCGCGCCAAGCGTCCAGCCATCCGCATGCCGCCAGCGCGCGGCGGCATCGGCGAACCAGCTCGTCGCGCCCATGCCGCCCAGCCCTGGCCCGAAACGGGCGCCGAGCAGCGTGTCGCCTTCCATCAGGCGGCTGGCGGTGAGGGTCGTCAGGAGATCGCCGAAGCGGCGGTCGAGGGTCAGCGCGGCGCGGTCATAGCGGCTGCGGTTCCAGCCGTCGGCGACGGGGCGGAGCGCATCGCGGCGGGTGAGGACCTGCCCGCTGTCGATCGCGGCGGTGATGCCCAGGCCCTGCCATGTCTGGCGGATGGCACCGGTACCACGGGCGACGCTGTCGAAGCCCATCGAGCCGGCAGGCGCGATCAGGAAGGCGGGTTCGGCCTGACCGGTGAGCTGGGCGGTCAGCGCCCCGCCGCCGCTGCCGAAACCGAAGCCGAACGACAGCGAACGGCCGAGCGCCTGCGTGACGGTGCCGGCGATGGCGCGGGCACCCTGCGCGTCGGTGACGGTGAGGTAGCTGGGACGCAGCAGCACGTCGCCGCGCGGACCTTGCGGCGCGAGCGTCATCGACACGGTGGTGCCGCCGGCCTGCATGCCGACCGCGCGAACGCGGTGCAGCAGCGCGGGAGCGAGGCCGGGGGTGGGCGCGGCGCGGCTGATGCCGTGGGCGAGATCGGTGGCGAAGGCGCGACCATAGCCGTCGAGGATCACCGCGCCGAGCCCGGCGCTGCGCGCGTCGCCCATCGGGGCGGACAGAACGGCGTTGTTGCCGAACGAAACCGCCGCCGCCGTTCCCGCCACGCTGGTGCCGCCGACCGGCTGGAATGCGGCGGACAGGTTGAGGATGCCGCGGCCATAAACGGCGTCGATGCCGGCGGCGCCCGCATCCTGCGCGGTCCGGTAGAGAATGTCGACGATCTGCGCGCCCGTCAGGTTCGGAAACGCCTGGGCGAGCAGCGCGACGGCGCCGGAGATCTGCGGCGCGGCAAAGGACGTGCCCGACCAGAGGAACAGGGTGCCGGTCTCGTCGGGCGCGCGCACCTGTTCGCCGACCGCGGACAGAAAATGCGGCGCGCTGGAGCCGGCAAGATTGGTAAAGGTCGAAATGGTCCCGGTGGCACCGACCGAACCCGCGATGATCACCTGATTGCGCGAATTCGCATTGTCGTTGGCGATCTGCGCGAACAGGTCGGGGTCGTTGGCGCCGTCATTGCCGGAGGCGATGACCACCACGATCCCCGCCGCGGTGGCCCGGTTGATCGCGGCGACGAGGCCGGGCGGCATTGCCGAGCTGCCGCCCAGCGAAATGTTGACGACCCGCGCACCCGCGCTCCGTGCGGCATCGAGGCCGCGGGCGATGGCGCTGGTCGGGAACTGGCACCCGGTCGAATCGGTCCCTGTGTCCTGGGTGGCGCAGCTTCCCGGCTGGTCGGCGCGCAGCACGATCAGCGACGCATCGAAGGCGACGCCGTGCGTGCCGGTACCATTGCGACGGCCGGCGGCGGTGAAGGCGACCGCGGTGCCGTGGCCATCCTCGTCATCGACCGTGCGGGTGCTGGCGACGTCGGTGGAGGCAGCGGCGATGCGGCCGGTGAACTCGGCCGAATCCAGATCGATGCCGCTGTCGATGATGCCGATGCCGATGCCGGCACCCGTCGCGCCGCGGTTGTACGCGGCGAGTGCGTTCATGGATACGGCGC
>NZ_JALNUQ010000065.1:0-20849 GCF_026540875.1 Sphingomonas sp. GM_Shp_2 | reverse complement strand
CACTTCCAACTGGGAACTAGCCGGTATGTGTATGACAGGTGGGGACTACGGAATGCGAATTGAGGCATCGCCG
Organism: Sphingomonas sp. GM_Shp_2; assembly: GCF_026540875.1. NCBI lineage: Bacteria > Pseudomonadati > Pseudomonadota > Alphaproteobacteria > Sphingomonadales > Sphingomonadaceae > Sphingomonas > Sphingomonas sp. GM_Shp_2. The sequence continues at coordinate 20,776 of NZ_JALNUQ010000065.1, read as the reverse complement.
GTGTGGCGGAGAGGGTGGGATTCGAACCCACGGTGGGCGTGAACCCACGGCGGTTTTCAAGACCGCTGCCTTAAACCACTCGGCCACCTCTCCGCGGGGCGTGGTGGTGGCCCGATAGGCCTTGTACGGCCGATTGTGCAAGGCCCAGGACGACAAGAGGTTTCAGCCAGGCGATCATTGTGGCAGTTGGGCGGGCATGTGGGGGATGGCTCGTGTGCGCCAGTGGCGCCAATTCGCTGTATCGTTCGTGGCGTTGTTCGCGGGAGCGGCGCCGGCATGGGCGCAGGATGAGGCCGGGTTTCAGGCTTATCTAGGGGAGGTGCGAGGGGTCGCGGCGGCGCAGGGCGTAAGCGCGCGCACGCTGGATGCGGTGCTGCCCACGCTGACGCTGAACACGCGGGTGATCGAGCTGGACCGCCAGCAGCCGGGAAGCAGCACGAGCACGTCCTTCTCGCCCTTCGCACCGTACAAGGCGGCGCATGTCGATGCCGCGCGGATCAGCCGGGGCCGGAGCAAGTATCTGGCCCAGCGCCCTCGTTTGTCGCGGATCGAGCGCGAAACCGGCGTGCCGGAATCGATCATGGTCGCGATCTGGGGGCATGAAACCAATTACGGTTCCTACACCGGCAATTTCGACCTGCTGCGCTCGCTTGCCAGCCTTGCCTATGAGGGGCGGCGGCGGCCGCTGTTCCAGGGAGAATTCATCGCCGCGCTCAAGATGATGGATCGCGGCGTATCGCGCGAACAGTTGAAGGGCAGCTGGGCGGGCGCCACCGGCAATCCGCAGTTCCTGCCCTCCATCTATCTGCGCCTGGCGCGTGACGGCGACGGGGACGGCCGCGCCGATATCTGGAACAGCGAAGCGGACACGCTGGCGTCGATCGGCAACTATTTCACCAATGCCGGCTGGCGCCCCGGACAGCCCTGGGGCTTTGCAGTAAGCGTGCCCGGCAGCTTCAACCGGTCGGAGGTCCGCAACACGCTGGTCAGCCCGCGCTGCCCGCGCGTGTTCCAGCGGCACAGCGGTTGGCGGACGATGGCGGAATGGCGTGCGCTCGGCATCGTGCCGCAGGGGCGCGCCTGGCCCGCAGGCGACGTGCTGGCGACGCTGATGGAGCCGGATGGCGAGGGGGCGACCGCCTATCTGTTGACCGGCAACTACCGCGTCATCCTCGACTATAACTGCTCGAACTTCTACGCATTGTCGGTCGGGTTGCTGGCCGACGCGATCGAGGGCTGAGACGACGCAACGGGCAGGTGACGGAACCACCTTGCCCGGCTATGCAGGCGATCGGCCCTGCCCGGGGATCACTGCCAACCTTTCGCGAATTGACGGATAATCCATGAAGAAGCTGATCGTCGCTCCCCTGATCGCCCCCATCATGGCGGTTGCGCTCGCCTATCCCTCGATCGCCGCGGCACCGCAGTTCCAGACGGAGGCGCCGGTCGCCTTCCTGAAGGACCTGTCGTCGGACGCCATCCTGTTCGAGCGTGATGCCGACCGGCGGATGCCGCCCGCGTCGATGGCCAAGATGATGACCGTCTATGTGGCATTCGACCTGATCAAGCGCGGCGAGATGAAGTTGACCGACATGGTCACCGTCCGCCCCGAAACTTGGGCGAAGTGGCACGGGCCGCAGGCGGGATCGACGATGTTCCTGTCCGCGGGCGAGCAGGTGAGCGTCGCCAACCTGTTGTACGGTATCGTGACGCTGTCGGGCAACGATGCGTGCGTGGTGCTGGCCGAGCATATCTCGGGCGACGAGCCGTCGTTCACCGAGCGGATGAATCGCACGGCCAAGAAGATCGGCCTGAACAACAGCCATTTCGGCACGTCGAACGGCTGGCCCGACGGCGGCGTCACCTATGTCACCGCGCGCGATCTGGCCGACCTGGCCCAGCACACGATCGAGGACCACCCCAAGCTCTACAAGCAATTCTACTCGCGGCGTGATTTCACCTGGGGCAAGACGATGGGCGGCAACGCCATCACCCAGGCCAATCGCGATCCGCTGCTGGGGCGTGTCGCCGGTGCCGACGGCCTGAAGACCGGGCACACCGAGGAAGCGGGCTATGGCTTCACCGGATCGGCCGAGCAGAATGGCCGCCGGCTGGTGATGGTGATGGCGGGCCTGCCGACCTTTACCGGCCGCGCCAACGAGTCCGTGCGGTTCATGGAATGGGGCTTCCGCGCGTGGCAGTCCAAGCCCGTCGTCGCCAAGGGGCGCAAGGTGTCCGAGGCGGACGTGCAGCTCGGCTCATCGTCGAGCGTGGGCCTGATCGCGCCGCGCGCGCTGACGGTAACGCTGCCTGCCGGTCTGGCGCCCGAACTGGGCGCAAAGGTCGTCTATCAGGGGCCCGTCAAGGCGCCGATCAAGGCGGGCCAGCATATTGCCGATCTGGTCATTACCGCCCCTGACATGCCCGCGCAGCGCCTGCCGCTGGTTGCGGAGAAGGATGTGGACGAAGCGGGATTCTTCGGCCGTGCCTGGTCCGGGCTGACCTCGCTCTTCGGCTGATGAACGCGGTGATCGGCCACGCCGCGGCGCAGGACGCGTTCGCCGCGGCGCTGGCCGGGTCGAAGCTGCATCACGCCTGGCTGCTGACCGGTCCGGAAGGGGTCGGCAAGGCGCATTTCGCGCGGGTGGCGGCTTTGCGCCTGCTGGCGGGGGCGAGCGGGCGGGGTACGCTGGCGCCGGGACTGTCTGTGCCGGCGGGCCACCCCAGCCGCAGCCTGTTCGAAGCAGGATCGCATCCCGATTTTCGTGTTCTCCAGCGTCTGCCCAAGGATGCGGACAAGCCGGACCAGGATCTGGCCCGGTCGATCACCATCGCACAGGTGCGCACGTTGCAGCCGATGTTCGCCACGGCACCGGCGATGGGGCCAGCGCGCGTCGTGTTGATCGATGCGATCGACGATCTGGAGCGCGGCGGGGCCAATGCGCTGTTGAAGAACCTGGAGGAGCCGCCCGCGGGTACGGTGTTCCTGCTGGTCAGCCATGCGCCCGGGCGCCTGTTGCCGACGATTCGGTCGCGGTGTCGGGTGCTGCGGCTGGAGCGGCTGGAGGATGAGGCGGTGGGGCAGGTGCTGCGCGAGCAGCTGCCCGAGGCGGATGAGGAGGAGATCGCGACGCTGGTGCGTGCGGCGGACGGGGCGCCGGGGCAGGCGCTGCGCTTTGCGGGGCTGGACCTGCCGGGGCTAGATGCCGCGATCGCGGCGATCGCGACAACGGGCGACCCGAGCAACGCGATGCGCGCGAAGCTGGCGAAGGCGCTGGCGCCCAAGGCGGCGCAGCGGCGGTACGAGGCATTCCTGGAGCGGGTGCCGGCCTTCATCGCGGGGGAGGCGCGTCGGCGCGAGGGAATGGCGCTGAGGGTAGCGCTGGACGGGTATGCGGCGGCGCGCGATCTGGGGGGCGCGGCGCGGGGCCTGTCGCTGGATGCGCAGGCGACGGTGTTCGAGATGGCGGGGATCGTTGCGACGCTCCGGTGACGCGGGCCGGTGACGCGGGCAGGTGACGCCTTAGGGCGCGAAGTGCAGGGTGCAGCGCAGGCCCGGGTGGGTGTTGATGATGGTGACGGTCGCGCCCAGCCGCTGCGCCGCGGACCGGACGATGGCGAGGCCGAGGCCACTGCCATCCGGCCCTGCGCTGGCGGCCAGACGGACGAAGCGATCGCCCAGCCGATCGAGGTCGGCGTCTGGCACGCCCGGACCGTCGTCGGCGACGATGACGTTCGGGCCCTGCGGGTCGGTCGTCACCGCGATCGTCACCATGCCACCGGCGTGGTTGTAGCGGATGGCATTGTCCACGAGGTTGGAGATCATCTCGAACAAGAGCGTGCGATAACCCGCAATCTCGACATCCTGCGTTGCATCGAGATGGATCTCGACGCCCGCCGCAATGGCCTGGCCGATCCGCCGGTTGATGACGGCCACCGCCACTTCGCGCAGGCTGACCGGTTCGAGGGGTGGTGCGGAGCCCCCCTCGTCGGCACGCGCCAGCGCCAGCAACTGCGTGACGAGACGCTCCAGCCGATCGGCGGTGTCGGCGATCTCCTTCAGCGCGTTCGGATCACCACGGCGGGCCAGAGCCACCTGCACCTTCAGCGCGGCCAGCGGCGTGCGCATCTGGTGCGAGGCATCCGAGGTGAAACGCCGAACCCCGGTCGTGGCAGTGTCCAATCGGGCGAGAAGATTGCTGAACGCGTCCGCCAGCGGCCGTAATTCGGTCGGCAAGGGGCCCGCCTCGATGGCGGAAAGGTCCGGCGTCGCGCGCGTATCGCGGGCGGCGACCGCGCCGCGCAGCCGGGCAAGCGGCCGCAGACTCCAGGCGAGGGCGGGGCGGATCAGCAGCATCGCCATGCCCACCAACGCGACCTCGCCCAGCACGAGCGCGACCAGCAGGCGGTTCCGCAGCGCCACGCGGTTGCCCAGCGTTTCCGCCACCTGGACGATCACCGGCACGTCGATGCGCGGCAATGCGCGCCGCACCTCGGCGATGCGGATGTCCTGATCGCGGTACCGGGCGAAACGGAAACGCGGCACGTCGATCGCCAGGTCGCTGGCCCGCGGCGGCGGCAGGTCGGCATAGCCGGTGAGCAGCCGCGGCCCCACGCTCACCCGGTAATAGACATTATCGCGCTCGGCGTTTTCGAGCATGCCGAAGGCGGCCGCCGGCAGGTCGAGCGTGACCTCGCCCCGTTCGACCTGCACGGTTTCCGCAATCGCACCGAGCGCACCACCCAGCACGCGGTCGTTGGTGCGGCGGACGACATCGGCGATCAGCGTCGCCCCGGCAAGACCGAGGGCCACCGCGATGCCCAGCAGCGGTGCGATGATCGCCGCCAGCAACCGGGTGCGCAGCGCCAGCGCATGGGTCGCGCCGTCAGCCGGCATCGAGCATATAGCCGACACCCCGGATCGTGCGCACCGTCGGCCCATCGGGAGACAGCTTGCTGCGCAGCCGGGCGACATTCACCTCGATCGCATTGGGGCCGACCGGTTCATCGAAGCCGAACACCTCCGACTGCAGCACATCCCGAAGGACGATCTGGCCGGCGCGTGTCGCCAGCGCGTCGAGCACCGCCCATTCGCGTCGCCGGAGGTCCAGCACGCGCTCCCCGATGCGGGCCTCGCCGGTCGAGCGATTGAGCGCAAGCGTGCCGATGCGGAGTTCCGGCGTCGGGTCGCCGCCCCGCCGGCGGCCGAGCGCGCGGATGCGGGCCTCCAGTTCCTCCGGCGCGAAGGGTTTGCGCAGATAATCGTCCGCGCCGAGGTCCAGCCCGCGTACCCGGTCGTCGAGCCCGTCGCGCGCGGTCAGCATCAGCACGGGCACGCGCTCCCCGCGTCGGCGCAGGGCGGCCAGCACCTCGAACCCGTCGACGCCCGGCAGGCCGACATCGAGGATCACCAGAGCATAGGGTTCGTCCGCGATCACCGCCAATGCATCCGCGCCATTGGCGACGTGATCGACCGCATGCCCGGAACCGCGGAGCAGTGCGACGATGCCGCGGGCCAGCGGCGCGTCGTCCTCGACGATCAGGATGCGCAACGCTCGGCTCCGGCGTGAAAGGTGAATGACAGGTTGGCCCTATAGCGCATGGCGATCAGCTTACCCGAACAAAGAGGCGGGGAGCGAGAGGAGCCGGAAGATGCGTTACGGATTTTCATTGCTGCTGCTGGGGCCGGTGCTGGCGTCGGCCGCGTCGGCGGAGCGCCCGGCGGGCTATCCGCGATCCTATGACACGCTGGTGGCGGCGGCGCGTGCCGAGCGTGGCGCGCGCGTGTACGGCAATGCCGATGCCGCGGCGATGGCGCCGGTGATCGCCGCCTTTCGCCGCGTCTATCCCGGTATCGCCATCCAGTATCAGGATCTGGAGTCGCGCGAAATCTACCGCCGTTTCCTGACCGAGACACGCGCCGGGCGCCCCACCGCCGACCTGGTCTGGTCGTCCGCGATGGATCTTCAGGCCAAGCTGATCAACGACGGCTATGCCCAGGCCTATCAAAGCCCGGAAAAGCCCGCGCTGCCGTCCGCGGCGGTGTGGAAGAACATGGGCTACGGGGTGACCGCCGAGCCCGTCGGCTTCGTCTACAACAGGCGCCTGATCCCGGGCGCGCAGGTGCCCCGGACGCATGAGGCGTTCGAGCGTCTGTTGCGCACGCGGCGAACCGCGCTTGCCGGCCGCGTCGCCACCTATGATCCCGCCCGATCGAACGTCGGCTATCTTTACCTGACCGAAGACCTGTCGATCACGCGCGATACACGCTCGCTGCTTCAGGCCATTGCGGCCACCCGGCCACTGCTGGCCCGGACGACCGGGCCGATGCTGGATGCGGTGGCCGCCGGTCGCGCCGCTATCGCCTATAATGTGGTCGGCCCCTATGCGTTGACGCGGGCCCGGCGCGATCCCCGGATCGGCGTCGTCTTTCCGCGCGACTATACCATCGTCGCGTCGCGCATCGCCTTTGTCACGCGCGATGCGCGCAGGCCGGCGTCGGCCAAGCTGTTCCTCGACTTCCTGCTGTCGCGTCCCGGCCAGCGATTGCTGGGGCAGCAATGGCTGCTGCCGGTGCGTGCCGATGTGCCGGCGCCGCGGCTGGGGCCGGAGCGCGCCCGGCCGATCCGGGTCGGCCCACAGCTTCTCGTCAACCTCGATACGATCAAGCGCCGCCGGTTCCTCAGCCAGTGGCAGGCGATCCTCGCCGAAGGGGCAAAAGTGAAATGAAGGTGATATCCGCCGGCTGCGCGCTGATCGCGCTGGTCGCTGCAACCCCGTCGCTCGCGCAGGCGCCGACGCAGAATGATCTGGCGACGCTGGTCCGGGAACAGGCCGCGGAAATCGCGGCGCTGCGCGCGCGGATCGAGCGGTTGGAGGGGGCAGGGACGCCTGTCGCCGCGGCACAGACCGGGCAGGCCGGTGCCGCCCGGCCTACGGCCGCCGCGCCGCCGGTCGCGGTCGCGCAACAGCAGCCGGTTCAGCCGCCGGCAATCGTCACCCGGCCCTTCGCGCCGCAGCTCGTGCCGCCTGGCCCCGCCGAGCGCGACGTGGCGCGGGCGCGGGCGGCGGCGGACAATGTGGCGGGCGTCACCACCGAATGGGGGGCGGGCCTGCCCGTCTTTCACTCGGCAGACGGGGTGTTCACCTTCAAGCCGCGGGGGCGCATCCTGACCGATGTCAGCACGACCTTCGGCTCGCGCTATGCCGACCGCAACCTGACCACCACCGGTATGCGCGCCCTGCGCCTGGGGCTGGAAGGCGGGGTTGGGCCGCACTTCTTCTACCAGTTCGAAAGCGATTTTTCGGAGAACGAGGTCGATATCGTCACCGCCTTTGTCGGCTGGCGCAACCAGATCAGGCCCGGCCTGGACTATGACGTGCGCGCCGGGCACCTGTTCAACGATCGCGGCTTCGAGGGTTCGACGGGTTCGGACTCGACGCCGTTCCTGGAACGCACCGTGGTCGCCACCGCGATCATTCCGCAGCGTGCCTTTTACGGCCTGGGCATCATGCCCCGCCTGTTCTGGAAAACCGGCCATGCTTCCCTGACCGTGACCGGCGACCGGATCGATGGCGACCAGACGCGCAGCGACAATCGCACCGTGCTGGGGCGCGCGCACTGGAACCCGGTCAAGACCGACCGTAACGTGCTTCACCTCGGGCTCTGGGGCTTTGACGAGGCGTTGCGGCCCGGCACCGGCACCGGCACGCTGACACGCAACACCGTGATCGGCGGTCGTTTCAACGGCAACCTGCGGCTGTCCACCGGCCCCGTGACGGGCGGCACCGGCACCACCGGTTACGGTGCGGAACTGGGCGGCTATGTCGGCCCGACCTGGCTGATGGTGGAAGCGGGGCAGCGACACGCCCGGCTGGACGGCGGGCGCGAGGATTTCGAGACGCGCGCCTGGAGCGTATCGGGTGGCTGGTTCATCACCGGCGACCTGCCGCCGTACAATCCGCGCCTCGGCAGCTTTGGCCAGCCGCGCGTCCTGCGCCCCATCTTCGACGGCGGGCCCGGCGCGATCGAGTTGACCGCGCGGTACGAGAACCTGTCGTTCCGCGACATCGCGACCGGCGGCAACGGCTGGGCCGCGACGATCGGCGCCAACTGGTATCTGAACAGCTTCACCCGCTTCCAGGTGAACGCGATCCACTGGCACACCGACAATCTGTCGGGCCGCTTCATCGGTCCCGATGACGGCCAGACGCTCAGCGGCCGCATCGCCGTCACCTTCTGATCCCCCCATCACGGATACCCATGCGATGAACCTCGCCCTGCTCGGCTTCCTGATGGTGGCCACCTTCATGACGCTGATCATGACCAAGCGGATGACCCCGCTGGTCGCATTGATCGTCGTGCCCACCGCATTCGCCCTGATCGCCGGTTTTGCCGGCGGCGTCGGCGACATGATGATCGACGGCATCAAGAACCTGGCGCCGACCGGGGTCATGCTGCTCTTCGCGATCCTGTTCTTCTCGACCATGACCGACACCGGGTTGTTCGATCCGCTGGTCAACCGCCTGCTGCGGGTGGTGCACGGCGACCCGCTGAAGATCCTGATCGGCACTGTCGTGCTGTGTGCGCTGGTCAGCCTGGATGGCGATGGATCGACGACCTACATCATCACCATCGCCGCGCTGCTGCCGCTCTACAAGCGGTACGAGATGAACCGGCTGTATCTGTGCTGCCTGTTGATGAGCACCAGCGGCATCATGAACCTGACGCCGTGGGGCGGGCCGACCGCGCGCGCCGCCAGTGCGCTGAAGCTCGATCCCGCCACCCTGTTCCTGCCGCTGATCCCGGGGATGATCGCGGGCCTCGCCTTCCTGATCGCGCTGGCGGTGTATTTCGGCCGGCGGGAGCGGGCACGCATGGGCCATGTCCGCGCCAACGAGCCGACCAGCTTCACCGGCATGGCCGTGTCGCAGTTTCCGGAGGCGCGGCGGCCGCAGCTGCGCTGGTTCAACGCCGCGCTGACCATAGCGCTGCTCGCCGGGCTGGTGCTGGGCATCCTGCCGCTGTCGGTGCTGATGATGCTCGCCTTTGCCGTCGCGATGATCGTCAACTATCCGCAGGTCGCCGAGCAGAAGGAGCGGATCGCGGCCCATGCCGGCAACGTCCTGTCGGTCGTGTCGCTGATCTTCGCGGCGGGCATCTTCACCGGCATCCTGTCGGGCACCGGCATGGTGGAGGCGATGAGCAAGGAGGTGGTCGGGCTGATCCCGCCCGTACTCGGCCCCTATTTGGCGCCGATCACCGCAGCGCTCAGCCTGCCCTTCACCTTCTTCATCTCCAACGACGCCTTCTATTTCGGGATGCTGCCGATCCTGGCCGAAGCGGGCGCCCATTACGGGGTGGAGCCGATGGCGATCGCCCGCGCCTCGCTGATGGGTCAGCCTGTCCACCTGCTGAGCCCGCTCGTTCCCTCCACCTATCTGCTGGTCAGCCTGGCCGGTATCGACCTTGCCGATCACCAGCGCTTCACGCTGGTCCCGGCTACGCTGGTATGTGCGGTGATGACGGTGATCGGCATGGTCGCGCTGGCCTTTCCCTTCGTCAGTTGAGCAGGATGATGCCGGAACGCGCGCAAAGGGCCGATGTCGCCGCGGTGACGCTGCGCTTCCTTGCGGCGGTGGCGGTGGGTGCGGCGGGCGGCGGAGTGTTCGCGGCGATCGGCGCGCCGCTGCCCTGGGTGCTGGGATCGATGGCGGCCTGTGCGGTGGCGAGCATCGCCCGGCTGCCGGTCGCCGCCGGTAGCGCGACGCGGCGACCGATGGCGGCGGTGATCGGCGTGGTGCTGGGCAGTTCCTTTCATCCCGGCCTGCTGGCGCTGGCCCGCGCATGGTGGTTGCCGCTGTTGCTGCTCCCCGTGTTCCTGGCGGTCGCCGGCCTGCTGTGCGTGATATGGTTCCGGCGGATCGCGGGCTTCGATCCCGCGACGGCCTATTTCGCGGGCATGCCCGGGGGGATCGCCGAAATGGTGGTGATGGGTGCCGAGCGGGGCGCCGACGAACGCACCATCGGCCTGATCCACGGCGCGCGCATCTTCCTGGTCGTGTTCATCCTGCCGTTCGTCATCCGTCATTTCCATGCCCCGGCTAGCGTTGTCGCTGCCCCCTCCGTCACCGCAGCATCGCCCTGGCCGGAGCCGTCGCTGTTCCTGTGGGGCGGGGTCAGCCTTGCGCTGGGGTTGGTGCTGGGCCGGTTGTTACGTCTGCCCGCCTGGCACCTGATGGGGCCATTGGCGGTCAGCGCCGTCCTGCACGCGACGGGGATGACCGACTTTCGGGTGCCCGTCTGGCTGCTCGCCGCAGCCCAGGTCGGGCTGGGGGCGACGATCGGTTGCCGGTTCGCCGGGCTGAAGCTGCGCGCCTTTCTGCGCATCCTGGCGCTCGCCGCGGGATCGACGCTGATCCTTCTCGCCCTGACCTTCGCCTGTGCGGCCGCGATCGGGCGCGCGACGGGGCTGGACGTGGCGCTGCTCGCGCTTGCCTATTCGCCCGGCGGATTGGCGGAGATGAGCATGGTGGCGCTCAGCCTTGCGCTGGAGCCCGGCGTCGTTGTCGTCACCCATCTGGCGCGCGTCGCCCTTGTTCTCGTTGCCGCACCACTTGCCTACCGTCCGGAGACCCCGTCATGATCCGAAAGCCGATGCCTCTGGTCCTGCTTCCCGCCATGGGGTGCGATGGGCAGCTCTGGGCCAGGCAGGTCGTCGACCTGGGCGACGTCGCGCATCCCGAGCTCGGTGATCTGACCGTCGACGACACGCTGGCCGGCATGGCCGCACGCGTGCTGGCGCATGCGCCGCCCCGCATGGCGGTCGCCGGGGTCAGCCTGGGCGGTTATGTGGCGCTGGAGATGATCCGTCAGGCGCCCGATCGGATCGAACGCGTCGCCTTGTTCGGCACGCGCGCGAGCATGGAGATGCGCGTGCGAACGGTAGGAGAGCAGGGACTGCTCGCCACCGCACCCCATGCCGATCCGATGCTGACGCCGATCGTCAGCGGTCCCGTCCAGGCCATGGCGGAACGCGTCGGGGCGGATGTGTTCGAGCGCCAGCAACGCGCCCTGCTGGCGCGTCCCGATCTCGACCCGGCGATCGCGGCGGTGCGCGTACCCGCCCTGGTGGCCGTGGGCGACCGCGACCGCATCTGCCTGCCGGAGGATGCGGCGGCCCTTGCCCAGCGCATCGCGGGGGCAGATTTCCACATCCTTCGGCATTGCGGCCACCTTGCGCCGATCGAACGCCCCGGCGAGGTCACCATGTTGTTGCGCGCCTGGCTTCAGGGCGCCACGGAGCAGCCAAGACGAGTAACGAGGAAGGCAACATGATCAATCGTCCCGCACAGGCCGCCAGCGTGGCGATCCTCTACCAGGCGTTGCCGCCGCCCGTTATCGGCGGCCTGCGCAAGGATGCCAAGCCGGGCGGCTATTCGGACGGCGGGGCCGATATCGCCTTTGCACTCATGGGGGCAGGGCAGCGGGTGATCGTGCCACAGGGATCGCCTGATCCGGCCACCGCACTGGACTGGGTCTTTCCCGATACGCCGGAGGGCATCGCGGCTGCTATCGACGCGGGGGCGGACACGTTGTGGGCCAACACGGTCCTGTTCGAAGGCCATCCGCTGGAACACGCGCTGGGGCGCGTCGCGATCGTCGGTCAGCTTCCGGCCGCGATGCAGGCCTATGACGACAAGTTCGACACCAATCGGATGCTGGCCGCCGACGGATTGCCGGTCGCCCGGTCCTTTCTCTTGTCCCGCACCGCGCGCGACGGCGTCCACGCGCTGGCGGATGTCGATGCGGTCATTGCACAAAAGGGGCTCGACTTTCCCCTGATCGTCAAACCGGTACGCGGGCGCGGCAGCCAGGGTGTGACCCGCGTGGCCGACCTTGCCGCGCTGCGGGTGGCAGCGACCGCGCTGATCGACAAGGCGACCTTTGGCGATCTCCTGATGGTTGAAGAATATCTGGCCGGCGAGGAGGTGACCGTCACCGTCATGCCGCCTTCATCGCCGGCACCGGACGGCACGCACCGCGACCGGCACTGGGCGTTGCGCCCCGTTTGCCGGTTCGACCAGCGGGGCGGTGTTGCCCCGTATAATGGCGACGTGCCGGTGGCCGCGAATAGCGTGGCGATGGCCGTCGGCCGGCTGGGGGATCGGGACGTCGTGGCGATGATCGACGCATGCGTCGCGGCAGCGGAGCGGGTAGACGCTCGCGCGGCGATCCGGATCGATTGTCGCGCGGGCCCCGCCGGAGGGTTCAGGCTGTTCGATCTGAACATGAAGCCGAACATGACCGGGCCGGGCAGACCGGGGCGCGACGATCAGGACTGTTTGTCTGCAATCGCGGCACGCGCGGATGGATGGAGCTATCCGCAACTGCTGCTGTCCATGCTTGAGGGCAGGTGGCGTTAGTCGGTTCAAGCATCGCGGAACGGACCTACCTAGTCGCAGTGAACTTTCGTGTAATACTCCGATGGAGGCATCATGTAGAAAAGTGGTGATCAGGCGCGTAGATCGATAGGGATAACCGCCGGGTCAATAATTGAGTATTCTACCGGGCAGGGTTACAAAACATTTCCGAGCTTTGCTTCAAGGTTGCTTGATCGGTGAAGCGGTGCAACAGGATCGGGTATTGTGCTTCTGTGTCCGGACTGAAGTGGCCGGATTTCCTTCGCGCTTCAAAGAGAGTCGATCATGGCAAAGCCGGCTATCGTACCCGATTGGACGGACGAGTCCGATCTTGCGCAACGCCTTCAGGAGGTCGATTTCCAGCCGACCTTTGCGGTCCTCGATTTCGACGAGACATTGTGGCTGAGGAATTCCACCGAAGAGTTCATCCGCTTCGCCCGCCCTTCGGTCATTGTTGCCATCGTCATGCAGATCCTGGGGATGTTGAAGCCGTGGCGGCTCATCTCGCGCGATAATCCCGATTATTATCGGGACTGGATCCGCATCTGGGCGGTGGTACTCGTCTCGCCATGGAGCATCCTGGCATGGCGTAAACATGCTGCGCGGATCGGGCCCGCCTACCTCAACGCAAGCCTGTCGCGCGACATCGCCGCCATTTGCCCGGACCGCATCATCGTCGCCACTTACGGCTTCGATTTCATCGTGAAGCCTTTGGCGGCGGCCATCGACCCCGATATGGAGGTCGTCGTCGCCTCGTCCCTGCGGGATGCGCCGCGCCTGCGCGCGATCGGCAAGGGCTGTGCCCTGCAACGCGCAATCGGTACCGACGCCCTGACGCAGAGCATCGTCGTCACCGACAATTTCGTCGATCAGGATTTGTGCAACGCCTGCGCGCATGGCTTCTACGTCCGCTGGCCCGAGGCCGTGTACGAACAGGCCGGACTGACCCCGATGATCCCGCTCGCCTACACCTCCAAGGTGAAGCGCCCGAAGGAGAATTACCTGCTGAACGGCCTGCTCGGCTATGACTATGCCGTGTTGTGGCTGGCCTTTGCGCTGTTCAGCCCGGCGATCCTGCCATTCTCGGTGGCGCTGGGCTTCTATCTGCTGGCGTTCTTCGCAGTCTATGAGATCGGCTATTTCGACAATGATCGCGTCGGCCTGGCGAAAGAGGCAAAGCCGGTCGTCAGCCCGGAATTTGCCCGGTACAGCAAGAACTTCCGGCCGGGATGGGCATGGACGTTCGGACTGGTGCTGGCCGGGCTTGGCGCCGGGGTGGAAACTTTGGGCCAGATCGGCGTCGACGGCAGCGGCGGCATGATCGCCGACCTGCGGATGTTCGCGCGGAACTGGCTGTTCGCCATGCTGCTGATCGGGGTCACGCGCGCTACCTTCGTGTGGTTCAACGCCTTGCAACCGAGCATGCGCTTCGTGCCGATGCTGGTGCTCCAGGTCGAGCGGACGTTGGGCTATGCGCTGCTGCTGCCCACCGGGCCCGTCGGTGCGCTGCTGTGCATCAGCCACGCCATCGGTCGCTGGATGCCCTATGTCATCTATCGCTTTGGCGGTGACCGGCGGGAATTTCCGGCCCATGTCGCGGCCCTGGTCGTCTTCCTGATGTGCTTCCCTTTGCTGGTCATCAGCGATCGGCGTCCGTTTACCGAGATGCTGACACCGGAACTGGGCGTGGTCCTGCTCTATCTCGGCCTGCGCGCCGCCAAAGACATGGCACGGCAGCGTTCCAGCGGCTTATCCCTGCGCGCAAAGCTGTCCTGACCGTGGGGGGCGTGCTGCCGTCCCCTGCCTAAAGCGCCATACCGGTGGCGGGCGCGGATTGAAGGCGTGCAACGTCCTGGCGCGGCGGGGCGCCGAACAGGCGGCGATATTCACGGCTGAACTGCGATGGACTTTCGTAACCGACGGCGTAGCCCGCGGTGCCGGCGGTCGCACCGTCGGTGAGCATCAGGCGACGTGCCTCCTGTAACCGCAGTTGTTTTTGAAATTCGAGCGGCGTCATGCGCGTGATCGCCTTGAAATGGGCATAGAGCGAGGATGGGCTCATGCCTGCTTCTGCGGCCACGTCCTCGATGCGAAGTTGATCATCGAAGCGGCGGCGGATCGCGGCGATCGCGCGGCTTACCTGATTGAGATGACTGCCCGCGGTCGCGACGCGGCGGAGCATCGACCCATGCGGGCCGATCAGCAGGCGGTACAGGATTTCGCGCTCGATCAGTGGCGCAAGCGCGTGGATCGTGTCCGGCCGGTCGAGCAGCCGGACGAGCCGGCAGGCGGCGTCGATCAGGTCGGGGTCGTTTGGATATACACCGAGCACCGGGAGATCGGCATCGGCGGTCCTGCCACCCTCCGCCACCATCAGGTCGGCGAGGATCGCGGTGTCGAAATCGATCTTGCAGCAAAGATAGGGCGCGTCGGGGCTGGCATCGATGACATGGCCGACCAGCGGCAGATCGACCGAGACGAGCAGATAATGGGCGGCATCATAGACGACGCTGTGTTCGCCGATCGACACGCGCTTCGACCCTTGTGCAATCAGGCAAAGCGAAGCCTCGTACACCGCGGGGGTCGGCATGCTAGGCTGATCGGCACGTATCAGCGAGACATGCGGCATGATCGTGGTGCAAATACCTGATCCAACGACATGACGGTCGATGATCCGGGCAAGTTCGACGACGTTATCCATCACCCTGTGATCGCCGAGGTCCGCCGCGCCTGCAAGCGGCTTTGCACCGGTTCTGGAGGATCGGGCAATCAGTCTGGACGATCGCTCTACCGCTTCTCGCGGCCACCGCACCATGTGCAGCGTCACCTTTATGGAAGGAAGCATCATGACGCGGAACATGGACAAGGTCGTGCTGATCACCGGCGCATCGAGCGGTATCGGCGAGGCGACGGTGCGCGAACTCGCCTCCACGGGCGCCAGGCTCTTCATCGGTGCACGCCGTGGCGACCGGCTGAAGGCACTGGCGGAGGAACTCGGCGAGACGGTCGCGTGGCGGGAACTGGATGTGACCGACGGCGCCGATTTCGACGCCTTCGTCATGGCGGCGGAGGCGCGTTTCGGGCGGATTGACGTGCTGGTGAATAACGCGGGCGTCATGCCGCTGTCGCCGCTCGCGGCACTGAAGCGCGATGAGTGGAAGCGGATGATCGACGTCAACATCCACGGGGTACTTAACGGAATCGCGGCGGTATTGCCCCGCTTCGTCGCGCAGCAATCCGGGCATGTCGTCAACGTCGCATCGGTGGCGGCGCATGTCGTGCTACCGACCGCAGCCGTGTATTGCGGCACCAAGCACGCGGTGCGCGCGATTACCGAGGGGTTGCGGCAGGAGCATGACGAAGTCCGCTCCACCCTGATCTCGCCGGGTGTCGTGGCGACCGAACTCGGGCACGACATCACCGATCCCGGTGTCGCCAAGGCCTTGCAGGGGTGGCGGCAAAAGGCCTTGACCCCGGACGCGATCGCACGCGCCGTCCGCTACGCCCTGGAACAACCCGACGGCGTCGACATCAATGAGGTGATCGTGCGGCCGACGGCGGCGGACATGTAAGCCCGGCACATGCGCCAGCCGTTTTCCGGCTGGCGCCTGCTTGCATCGCATTCGGTGTTATCCATGTTGACGATGCCGCCCGAAACGTGGCACGGAGCCGGCAGGCCGGAATTGCGCAAGCGTTCCGATCAGCGATCTTCCGCTGATCCGCGGGTGTAGCTCAATGGTAGAGCAGAAGCTTCCCAAGCTTACGACGAGGGTTCGATTCCCTTCACCCGCTCCAGCCTTCGCGGCAAACCCCGGGAGCGTTCCCGTGCCGGTGATCCAAACATGGATCAGCTAGTTTTTTCGAAACTCTGTTGAACTCTCATAGGTTTATCGCCGGTCAAATTAGGAGACCGGTGATCATGGCGAGCACTTTCGACAGTCGAACGGGCGACGGCCTGCGCGCAATTTTCGTGACTGGATTGCGCAATGCGCATGCCGTCGAGAAGCAGGCACTATCGATCATGACGCCGCAGGTCGAGCGGATCGAGAATTACCCCGAGGTCGCCGACCGTCTGCGTGCGCATATCGACGAGACGCATGGACAGATCAGCCGCCTGGAGGAGATTCTGGCGTCACTGGAAGAGAGTCATTCCGCGCTGAAGGATACGGCGCTGAGCCTGAGCGGCAGCATGGCGGCAATCACGCACAGTGTGGCGGGTGACGAGATACTGAAGAACAGCTTTGCCAATTATGCTTTCGAGCATTTCGAGATCGCCAGTTACAAATCCCTGCTGACGCTGGCCGATGATGGCGGCTTTGGCGGGACGCACACGGCGCTAAAGCAGTCGCTGGGTGAAGAGGAGCGGATGGCGCAGTGGATCGACGAGCATCTGCCGGTGATCACGCGCCGCTACGTGCAGATCTATTCGGAGGAGGGATCGTTTCAGGCCAAGGTGTGATCCTTTCCTGACCGCGCATGGGGCGGCATGGTCGTGAAGGTCGTGCCTGCCCTGCGTCGGTTATCGCGATCCCGCCGCCATGAGCCTTCAATGGCGAACTGGCGGTACGGCCGCGCCCATTCGCGTCGCGCCCTAACGCGGATCGCGACGACGGGCCGGCATCCCAACCGGTCGGTTCACGCTGACCAGCGCCTGCTCCTCGATGTGATCATCCCGCCGGCGGCATGCGGCGCAATGACCTGTGCTCCAGAATAGCGATCGGCCAAGCGCCTCAGAAGCTAGGCGACATGACGGCAAGCGCTCCGCTGAGCTGACCGCGGCGCATCGTAGTATCGCGGCGGCCAGGAACAGGCATGAAGCGAACGCGAAGCTACCCAGCCGCTATCTCGGTCCTGTCCAAAAGCCAGTTATGCGCCTCGATGATGGGACGGGAGCGCCAGCAGTTTGCGGCAACGGTGCGGCGGCCAACGGAAGTGGCTGGCGAAGTTAAAGGCATCAGCGAGGATCAGACGGGGGTACGTCGTGCCGCCTCGGATCGACGCGGCCGGTGATGTGCTCAGCGCGCAGCCATGGCGCCGATCTCTTACCGATGGATACTAGTCTGACTTATTCCTGATTTGTGATCACCGCCTTCCCATTTGCAGGCATTGATGGTCACTCCGTCGTCCATGAGCGCTGAACCGAAGAACCCAGAAATAAGCAGTTACGCGGCATTTTAGAGTTTGCCTATTCAAGACTAGTCATAATCTCTCTTGCACCCCCGCGCGCGACGCCATATCGGATGTCAGAGTAATACCGGGATCACAAGCCGGGGTAGGAGGGGTTATGTCCATGGCGATCAAGCCATTTGTTCTCGGTTCCGCGTCGCTGGTGTCGCTGGTGATCGCCCAACCGGTCTGGGCGCAGGCCGCCCCCAATAGCGGCGGCATCCCGCAGGATCTGCCCGAACAGCCATCCGATGGCACGGTGGCACGCCAGGAGGGCGATGCGGTCACCGCGGATCAGGCCGCAGCGCCCGCATCCGGTGCCGTTGGGGAAGAAGAGATCGTCGTTACCGGGGTGCGTGGCAGCATCATCGGTGCGATCAACGTGAAGCGTGACGCGACGCAGATCGTCGATTCGATCGTCGCGGAAGATGTCGGCAAGCTGCCCGACAACAACGTGATCGAAGCCTTGCAGCGTGTAACCGGCGTGCAGGTGACGAACCGGACGGGCGGCGAGGCGGCGGGCTTCTCGATCCGCGGCCTGCCCGACGCTTTGACCACGATGAACGGGCGCAACATCTTCACCGCGTCGGGCCGATCCTTCTCGCTGCAGGATATTCCGGCGAACTTGGTCAAGCGGATCGACGTATACAAGACGCGTGCCGCAGAGCAGATCGAAACGGGTCTGGCGGGTCAGGTCGACGTCTTCACGCGGCGCCCGTTCGATTTCGACGGCTTCGCGATCTCCGCCGTGGCGCGCGGCATCTACAATGAGCAGGCGGACACCTTCAATCCGAACATCTCCGCGCTGGTCAGCGATCGCTGGGAGACGGGGATCGGCGATATCGGCGTGCTGGTGAACGGCAGCTATGCCCGCACCAAATATCGCGACATGACGGTGACGGCGGGTGCGCTGGTGCCGTTCGCGGCGACCACCATTCCGGGCAACGCGGCGAACACCTGTAGTCCGAGCAATCCCAATGGCTGGGTAGTGCTGGAGCGGCTTCAGCCGAGCGATTGTCGTGCGCCCGGGCAAGCATTGTGGCAGCCGGGCACCGACCGGGGCCTTGCCACCGCGCCGGGCTCGACTTTGCTCGTGAACGGGCAGCAGACGCCCTATTATCTGTCTCGCGACGCGGTGTTCAGCTCGGACCTGACCGGTCAGCGTGAGCGGCCGGCCGTGAACGCGGCGATCCAGTGGGCGCCGAACTCCAGTTCCGAATACACGTTCGAGTTCTTCTGGAACCAGTTCAAGGCGGACACCTATAACAGCCTGATGTTCTCCTTTGTCGACTGGTGGGGTAATCTTGGCCCCAATCCGTTGTCGACCGTCGGCCTGTATGACGGCAGCAACCTGGTGAAGACGCGGGCAGTCGGCAACGTTTTTGGGTTTAACTCTGGTGATTATACCCGCAGCAAGACCGACAGCTTCGTCTATGCGCTGAATGGCAAGTGGGACGTGGGCGAGCGCGGCAAGATCGTCGCCGACTTGTCCTACCAGACCAGCCGGTTCGACACGCAGTTCCTGGCGATGCGGCTGAACCGCACCGCGTCGCGGATCGACGTGGATTTCAACGCCGGCGGCGGCATCCCGTCCTACAACTTCAACGATAATGCGCTGCTGCTCGATCCGGCGCAGTGGAATGTGGCGGAATTCTACGACAACGCCAATCGTTCCAAGGGCTCGGCGCTCACCTTCCAGGTCGATGCCGATTATAGCTGGGACGAGGGCTTCATCCGCAAGGTGAAGGCCGGCCTGCGCTATGACGACCGCAAGGCGGCGGACTCGGTGCGCACGCAGGATGCCGGCGTGCTGGGGGTGAATTTCGCCACGCTCGATCGCGGGTTGCAGACCAGCAACAGCGGCTTCTTCGATGGGCGTGCCGATGTGCCGACAAGCTGGCTGAACGTGAACGGCAGCTATCTGTACGACAATGCCGACGCGATCCGCTCCCTGTATCGCGCCCGCAACGTCGGCAACTTGCGGCTGTCCGATCAACTGGCATTGACCCAGGTTTTCGACATCAACGAGATCACCATGGCGGCCTATGCGCAGGCGGATGCGGAGGTCTCGATCTTCGGGCGGCCGCTCGCCATCCAGGCGGGTCTTCGCTATATCGATGTCGACACCGACTTTACCTTCACCGACCGCTATGCGGTGCCGGTGCTGACCACCGGGGGGTCGCAGGCAACGAACCGGTTCCTGCCGGCGGTGACCCTGCGCTATGACATCACCAGCAACTTCCGCGCGCGGTTCAACTATGGCCAGACATTGCGCCGGCCGGGTTTTGCGGACCTGAACCCCAACTTCCAGTTGACCGGCGACCTGACCAATGTCGGCTATGGCACGGGTGCGGGAGGCAATGTGAACCTGCGCTCGACCGTGTCGAAGAATTACGACGCCGCGCTCGAATGGTATTTCGAACGCAACAGCCTGATCTACGGCACGCTGTTCCGGCGTGAGATCGATGGGCTGGTCGTGCCGATCACCTCGCTGGTGAACGTCGAGAACACCGGGCTGAACACCAACCGCTTCTTGGTGACCCGACCGGAAAACGCCTCGAACGGCGTGTTGAAGGGGGCCGAGCTGGGCCTGACCTATTTCCCGACCTACCTGCCCGGCGTGTTGAAGGGACTGGGTTTCGTCGGCAGTCTGACCGTGCTCGACTCCCGGCAGAACATTCCGCAGGTCGACCTGAACGGCAACGTCACCGGGCAGGACCAATCATCCTTCTTCGGGGTGTCGGACTTCTCGTATAATGTGACGGCGGCCTATGATCGTGGGCCGATCGGTGCGCGGCTGTCCTATGTGTGGCGCAAGGCGTTTCTGGCCAACAACGAGGCGCGACTGTTTGCCGGCCCGATAGGCGTATGGCGGCGCCCGGAGTCGAGCCTGGACTTCCAGCTGACCGCAAGCATCACCCCGCGTCTCGGGCTGACCTTCGATGCAGTGAACCTGACCAATTCCAAGCAGCAGACCTATTACAAGTTCGAGGACGCGGGGAACCAGGACCAGTTCAACCTGGCGACGACGCTGCTCAGCCGGACCTTCGCGGTCGGTCTGCGCTACAGTTTCGACTGAGCGATCGCTGCTGCCGGATCGAGGGAAGGGGCTCCGCCACCGCGGGGCCTCTTTTTTTGCCCGAGCGGGAACTTATCCACAGGAACGCGCGGGTGCCGCCATTTTTGT
>NZ_JALNUQ010000064.1:0-21007 GCF_026540875.1 Sphingomonas sp. GM_Shp_2 | reverse complement strand
GCGGAGGATGCCGCCGGCCCGGCGACCGGCTGGCGCCGGATCGACGGGCTGGGCCAGAACGGCGCCGCCGTCACGGCAGAGGCCGGCGTCACCCTCGATTACCGCATCACCCTGCCGCCCGGCCGCTGGCGGATGACGGCCGATCTGCTGCCGACCTATCCCGATGCGGATGGTGCGCCCCTGGCGCTGTCGGTCGCGCTGGACGGGGCCGCGCCCGTCATGCTGACCGCGCCCCGCAACACCGGCGACCCCGCCTGGGCGCAGGCGGTGCTTGCGAACCGCATCGAACTGGCGCTCCCCACACCCATGCCGGGGGGTGCGCACCGCATCAGCCTGCGCTTTCCGACCGCGGCGGTGATCGTCGACCGGATGCGCTTCCAGCGGATCGCCGCGGTGGATTGACCGACCGATGGTCGGGCGGATACCACGGCGGGGTCGATGTGGGAGAGATCGGGGCGATCCCGGCGCCGAAGGAGCAACCGCCCCGGAAACTCTCAGGCAGAAGGACCACGCGGCGCATAACATCTGGAGAGTGATGCGGTTTTCCCCGCGTCCGCCGACGGGATAGCGATCTCAGGCACAAGGGACAGAAGGGGCATGCAATGGCCGGCACCTGTCGGCGAAAAGGACCGCATGCACACCGACCCCGTCACCACCCCGCTCGACCGCGACGTCCACCGACCGATCAGCGTCGCCGAATTGTTCACCATCGGCATTGGGCCCTCCAGCTCGCACACGGTGGGGCCGATGCGCGCGGCGTTCGATTTCGCACAGCGGGCGCTGGGTCTTGAAAGCGCGCCGGTGCGCGTCACCTGCGACCTGTACGGGTCGCTGGCGCTTACCGGGCGCGGCCACGCCACCGACACCGCGACCATCCTGGGGCTGGCCGGATGGGAGCCGGAACGGCTCGATCCCGATGCCGCACCCGCGATCCTGCGCGACATAGCGGAGGGCGGGCAGGTGATGCTGGGCGGTACGCACGCCATCGCCTTTCCGGCCGACGCCATCGTCTTTCACCCGCGCGCCTTCCTGCCCGAACACCCAAACGGCATGACCTTCACCGCCACCTGTGCCGATGGCCGCGTTCATGCCGAAACCTATTTCTCGATCGGGGGCGGCGCCATCCTGCGCAAGGGTGCGCCGGTCGCCGCCACCAACGTCGCGGTGCGCCACCCCTTCGCCTCCGGACTGGACCTGCTGGCGATCGGTGACGCCACCGGGCTCGGCATCGCCGATATCGTCCGCGCCAACGAGGAGGCGTGGCGGTCGCCTCCCGAGACGGATGCGTTTCTGGATGCGGTCCGTGCGGCGATGCGTGCGTGTATCGATCGCGGGATCGCGCAGGAGGGCGTGTTACCGGGCGGGCTGAAGGTCAGGCGGCGGGCGCACAGGCTGGCGGAGAGCCTGACGGGCGAGCGGCCGGGCAGCAATCCGGCGGAGGTGTTCGAATGGGTGAGCCTGTGGGCGCTGGCGGTCAACGAGGAGAATGCGGCGGGCGGCCGGGTGGTGACCGCGCCGACCAATGGCGCCGCCGGCGTGCTGCCCGCGGTGTTGCGCTTCTATGAAACGCTGATCCCAGGCGCGACGCCGCAGGGCGCGCGTAGCTTTCTGCTCACGGCGGCCGCGATCGGCATGTTGTACAAGAAGCGCGCCTCGATCTCCGCGGCCGAAATGGGGTGCCAGGGCGAGGTCGGCGTCGCCTGTTCGATGGCGGCGGGCGCGCTGGCCGCGGTGCTGGGCGGCAGCAACCGCCAGATCGAGAATGCCGCGGAGATCGGCATGGAGCATAATCTGGGTCTGACCTGCGATCCGATCGGCGGCCTGGTCCAGATCCCGTGTATCGAGCGCAACACGATGGGCGCGGTGAAGGCGATCAACGCCGCCTATCTGGCGCTGCGTGGCGATGGCAGCCACATCGTCTCGCTGGACGCCGTGATCGAGACGATGCGCCAGACCGGCGAGGACATGCGCTCGCAGTACAAGGAAACCAGCCTGGGCGGGCTGGCGGTGAACGTGGTGGAATGCTGAGCGCCGTTCAGAACAGGTTGCGCCGGAACAGAGCCAGCGTCCAGTCCATCGCCTGGAGGAACAGCGCGGGGTCGTAGCGCGGCCCTTCGTCGCGCAAGAAAGCGTGCTGCCCGTTCACCTCATGCCATTCGTACCGCGTACCGGCCGCCTCCAGCGCCGTTCGGATCGCCTCGCGCCCTGCATAGGGAACGTGCGGGTCCTGCCGCCCCCAGACGAACATCGCCTCCCCCTGCAACGCCGCCATGCGCGCCAGGCTGTCGTCGCAGCGGCCATGCCCCAATGTGCCGGAATGGATATCAGTGGCGTAGAAGCAGGCGGCGGCCGAGACGCGCGGATCCAGCGCGGCGCGGTAGGCGAGATGGCCGCCCAGACACACGCCAAAGGTCGCAAGCCTGCCGCTACAGGCGGGATGTGCGGCCAGCGCGGTCAGCGCGGCTTGGGCATCGGCGTCATAGGCGGCGACCGGCTTGGTGAATTTCAGCGCGTTGCCGCGGTCGGTGCCGGCCGGGTCATAGGCGAGCACGGTGCCGGCGGGTTCATATTCGTGATAGACCTCCGGCACCGCCACCACATAGCCCTGCCCGGCCAGCATCGCCGCCAGCCGGCGGATCGGCGCGGTCACCTGATAGATTTCCGAAAACAGCAGGACGCCGGGATATTGCCCGTCGCTCGCGGGGCGGAACAGGTGGGTGCGCATCGTGCCGGCGCCCGGCACCTCGACATCCAGGGTTTCGTCGCTGCGAAGGATCATCGTTCGTTCCTGCTTGGCCTTGAGGGCAGGCATGGCAGTGGCAGCGCGGCGCCCCCGAGGCAAGGATCGTTGCAGCGACGGAACGTAAGTGCCGCGGTCGCAGTTTCTCGCGGACATCGGAGTGACATAGATGACCGCCAGTGCCCGCCTGACGTTTCTGACCCGGATCGGCTTCGCCACGCGCGGGCTGCTCTACATCGTCATCGCCATGCTGATCCTGCGCACCGGCCGGGCCGAGGACCCCAGCGGCGCGCTCGAATATCTGGGCGAGGGCGGCGGCCAGTGGCTGCTCAGCGTCATGGCGGCGGGCCTGATCGCCTATGGCATATGGCGGCTGGCGGATGCGGCATTCGATATCGAGCGCCACGGCAGCGACCGGAAAGGCGCGATGGAACGCGTCGGCGCCGGCATCAGCGGCCTGGTCCACCTGTTCCTGTCCTGGCAGGCGATCAGGCTGATGCGCGGCGCGGCGGCCTCGGGCGACGGCACGCAGGCGGGAGCGCAGGCCGCCCTCGACCTGCCCGGTGGCTGGGCGCTGGTGCTGCTGGGTGCCGCGATCCTGTTCGGGCTGGGCGCGATCCAACTGGTAAAGGCCGCCAAGGGCAGCTTCCTGCGCTATCTGGAGCCGGAGATCGCGCGCCAGCGCTGGGCGCAGTGGAGCGGCCGGGCCGGCTATGCCGCGCGCGGTCTCGTCTTCCTCATCAGCGGCTATCTGCTGATGCGCGCCGGGCTGGACGAGCAGGCGGCACAGGCCGGGGGCATGGCCCGCGCCCTGTCATGGCTGACCAGCCCGTTCGACCTGATCGTCGGCGTCGGACTGGCCGGCTTCGGCCTGTTCAGCCTGATCGAGGCGCGCTTCCGCCGGTTGCACGACGTACCCGTCGACCATGTGGTGCGCCGCGCCACCCGCCTGCGCTGACCCGTCACGCGGATGCCTTGGCATCGCGTTTCAGCATCACGTCCTTGACGGTGTTGCCCGCCAGGCCACCCGCCGCCAGCGACACGACGACGTTGCCGACCAGCACATCGGCGATGCCCACCACGCTGGCGAACGCGACCAGCGCGGTGGTGGTGATCGGCATCGCGGCGGCCGCCTTGGTCAGCGTCACCCTGGCCGAGTCCCGGATCGCCTGCACGCGGGTAAGCGCCGCGGCCAGCGGCTGATCCGCTTCCGCCAGCGCGATCAATGCGCCCAGCGCCGCGTGCAGCGCGCGCAGATGGGCCAGCGCATCCTCCCGGTCATTCTCCACCGGCCCACCATTGTCGCGCAGGCGGGTTTCCTCCGCGATCAGGCGATCCACCGCCAGCAGCGCCGCCGGCGCCAGCGTGCGGACCAGCAGCGCCTGTTCGCGGGTCGAGGCACGACCCGTCCACCCCGATGCGCTGACCGGCGCCTGCCCGCACACCGCCTCCATCAACGGCGCGAACGCACTGCGCACCATGTCGCGGCGTTGCTGCCGGTCCGCGGTTTCGCGGACGTGGCGGACAAAGGCGGGCAGATTGGGCTCGGCGGCGACGCTGGCCGGCGCCAGCGGCCGCAGGTCGCCGCGCTGCAGGAGCGCGCGGCGCAGCGCCTTGTACCGGCTGTCGTCGGCCAGATCCTGGATGCCGTCGCATCCGCCCAGGCAAAGCGTGCGCAGGCGCTGCACCGCTTCCTCGTCCGACAGGCCTTCGGGCCAGCCGGTCATCCGGGTCCCGTTCTTCTCCATGCCGCGGCCTCCTTTCCAGCGTGTCGGCACGGCGTATCATAGCGCTTGGCCAAAAGGAACATAGCAAGAACATCAACTTAGCGACCAGCCATCTATTTGCGATTGCAACGCAAAACGCTTGCCCCGCGCCGTCAGATCGCTATTGCGAGCCGATATCAAGGATCGGGGGAATGAAGATGGTGGCTGGTTCCAGCCTGTGGACGATCGCGCTTGTCCTGAGCGCCGCACCCGCAACGGGCAATGTCGCGGTGGACGATGCCCCCGCAGCGGCGGTGTCGATGCCGGATGAGGACCCGCAGGATCAGGCCATCGTCGTCACTGGCGAAAAGGATACGCGGCCGACGACGTCGACGCGGCTCCCGCTGACCCTGAAGGAAACGCCGCAATCGGTGACCGTGGTCGATCGCCAGCGTATCGAGGATTTCAACCTGACCTCGGTCACCGAGGTGCTGGCCCAGACGCCGGGCGTGACGATCTCGTCCACCGACAGCAACCGCACCAATTTCAACGTCCGCGGCTTTGCGGTGCGCAACTTCCAGCTCGATGGCGTACCGACCATCTATCAGGTGAGCGGATACGAGAACAGCGCGGTCGGCGACATCGCCATCTATGACCGGGTGGAGGTGATCCGCGGCGCGGCCGGGCTGGTGACCGGCGTCGGCGACCCTTCCGCGACGGTGAACCTGATCCGCAAGCGCGCGCCGGGCGAATTTCGCGGCTATTTCTCGATGCAGGGCGGCAGCTTCTCGACCTATCGGCTGGAGGCCGATGTCGGCGGCCCGGTGACGCAGGACGGATCGGTCCGCGCCCGCGTCGTCGCGGCCTATACCGATCGCGAATCCTATATCGACCTGCAGCATGATCGTGTCCCGGTGCTGTACGGCACGCTGGAATGGGACGTGACGCCGCACACCCGTCTGCGCGTCGGTGCCGACTATCTGCGCACCGATTCGCGCGGGGCGGGCTGGGGCTCGGTCCCGCTGCTCTACACCGACGGCACGAAGACGGATTTTCCGCGCTCCTTTACCGGCACCACGCGCTGGACCCAGTGGCTGCGCGAGACGACAACCGTGTTTGGCGCGGTGGAACAGGATATCGGCAGCAACTGGCTGCTGCGCGTCAGCTATAATGGCCGGCGCGGCGATAACGACAGCACGCTGTTCAATATCCCCAACGGCTTTCCCAATCGCGACGGCACCGGTCTGGGCGCGCCCTTCTCCTTTTATGGCGAGGTCGACCAGAACGAGGACGCAGTCGACGCCTATGTCGCGGGCAAGGTGACGCTGTTCGGCCGCGAGCATGAGGTGGTCGCCGGCATGAACCATTTCGAGCGCGACTTCCTGGTCAACCGCTCGCGCTACGGCGCAACGCCGCCAGGCTATCCGACCGCGGAGACAGGCACCCCCGACATCGGCCCGTGGAACCCGACTTTCCCCCGGCCCGACATCATCCGCTCGACCGTGCCCGATTTCACGCAGGATCTGCGCCAGACCGGCGGCTACGGCGTCGTCCGCCTGAACCCGGCGGACTGGCTGAAGGTGATCGCCGGCGTGCGCTACACCGACTACAAGGCCGACCGCGACAATTACAATCTGGCCGGCGTGTTGCAGCCCGACGGCGTCAGCAACGTGCAACATGAGAGGAAATGGGCGCCCTATGGCGGCATCGTCGCCGACCTGACACCCGCGATCTCGCTTTATGCCAGCTATGCCAGCGTCTTCACGCCGGTGTCGGCGCGCAACGCGAACAACGACATCCTGCCCCCCACCACCGGCGCCAATTACGAGGCGGGTGTGAAGGCGACGCCGTTCGGCGAAGGCTTCACCGTCTCGGCCGCCGGCTTCCATATCCGGCAGGACAATCTGACGATCACCGATCCCAATGCCGTGCCCAACTCCCTGCCCGGCAACCTGACCCCGTCGCTGTCGGTGTCGGGCGTGAAGACCTGGGGCGGCGAGGCCGAGGTTGCGGGCGAGCCCCTGCCCGGCTGGACGATCAACGGCAGCTATACCTATGCCCGGTCGGAGGATCGCGCCGGCCTGCGCATCAACCCGTTCTTCCCGCTGCATCTGGGGCGCGTCTATACAACGTACCGCCTGCCCGGCGACCGGCTGACGATCGGCGGCGGCGTGACCGCGCAGTCGCGCATCTTCGACCGCGGCAACGTGCCCTCCGGCCGGTTCACCGCCGCCGGTGCGCCGATCCTGGTCGCCGGCGAGGTCGAACAGGGCGCCTATGCCACCGTCGATGCGCTCGCCCGCTACAAGCTGACCGAGCGTGCGATCCTGAGCGTCAACGTCACCAACCTGTTCGACCAGAGCTATTATCGCAATGTCCGCTTCGCCTTTGGCGGGCCGGGCGGTTTCTATGGCGAGCCCCGCCGGGTGATCGGCAGCATCCGGGTAAATTTCTGATGTAAGGGGGGCGCCCCCCTGCGCCGCGATCGCCTGCCTATCCTATGCGATTGCGGCGCAAGCAAAAAATCTGATCGGGCAGACGCTTCTGGCTTCGGAACCGGCGGGTTCGGGGGTATGCGCATGCTGATGCAGGAAGGTACCCCCATGAATTCACCGGCCCACGCGACATTGTCGTGATCGGGGGCTCGGCAGGAAGCGGCGCCGTCCTCAAGACGTTGATGCAGCGCCTGCCCGCCGACCTGCCGGCCAGCCTCTTCGTCACCACGCACATCCCTGCCCACAGCCCCGGCTTCCTGGCCGAGATCCTGTCGAGCCGCAGCGCGCTGCCCGTGATGCAGGCGGTCGATGGTCAGCCGGTCGAGCGCGGCCATGTCTATCTGGCGGCACCCGACCGGCATCTGCTGCTGATCGACGGCATCATCCGCCTGGGCTTCGGCCCGCGCGAGAACATGGTGCGCCCGGCGATCGACCCGCTGTTCCGGTCCGCCGCGCTGTCCTTCGGTCCGCGCGTCATCGGCGTGATCCTGACCGGCATGCTGAACGACGGCGCGGCCGGGCTGCATGCGGTAAAGGCGGGCGGGGGGCTGGCCGTCGTCCAGAACCCCGTCGATGCCCATGCCGACCAGATGCCGCTGGCGGCCCTGCAGACGACCGAGGTGGATCATGTCGTGGCCGCGGCCGGGCTCGGCGACCTGCTGGTCGAACTGGTGAACGACGCGGCGGGCCCCCCGGTGCAGCCGGACGAGAATCTGCAGCTGGAGGTCGGCATCGCCGCGGGATCGCGGCTGGGCAGCACCAGGTTGCTGGGCATCGCCAATCCCAGCGCCCTGTCCTGCCCCGATTGCCACGGCGTGCTGTCGGAGGTCCGCGGGGCCGTGCCCCTGCGCTACCGCTGCCAGATCGGGCATGGCTATACCGTGGAAACGCTGGCGGCGCACGGCGACGAGGTGGATGAAGCGATCCGGGTGGCGATGCGGGTGATGGAGGAACGGGTGACGCTGGTGGAGCGCATGGCACTGGATGCGCGGGCAAGCGGCCGCATCGCGGTCGCCGAACTCTATGAGGCGCGGGGCGAGGAATATCGCCGCTACGCCGCCACGCTGCGCGACGCCGCAGTCGCCTCGCTCCGGCTGGGCGGCGCGCCGCACGCACAGGATGTCTGACCCCATGGCCCGTGACATGCAGGACGGCGGCACGCCGTCCGCCATCGTCGGCATCGGCGTCGGCACCGCCTCGCTCGCGTCGCTCAAGGCGCTGTTCGGCGGCATCGCGGGCAGCGCGGCGGGCGAAGCCGCCTATCTGGTCGCGGTGCGCCAGCAGGACGGGTCGGATGTCGCCGTCGTGGTGGAGGCGCTGCGCGCAGCCGCCCCCTTGCCCGTCGCGCTGGCCTGCGATGGCGAGCGAATCGCCCCCGGCCATGTCTATGTCGGCGGGCACGACGACATGGTGACGATCGCCGACGGGCATCTGGCGGTCCGCGTCGCCTCCGAACCGGTGGGGCATCGCGGCACCATCGACACCATGCTGATCTCGCTGGCCGAACAGGTCCATGAACGCGGCATCGCCGTCATCCTGTCGGGCCTGGGCACCGACGGCAGCGCCGGCGTCACCGCCACCAAGAAATGCGGCGGCCTGTCGATTGCCGAATGGATGGACGACGGGGATGCGCCAACCGTCGACGGGGGCGGCCCCTACGGCGTCACCGACATCCGCGTACCCGCAGCGGAAATGGCCGGGCAGATCGAACGCTACATCGCCAACCTCGCGGCGCCGGGCGCCGAGGAAAGCGAGCAGGCGCCGGACAACGCCGAGGCGCAGGTGACGCAGATCACCACCATCCTGCGCAACGTCACCGGCAACGACTTCCACGACTATAAGCGCGGCACCTTTCAGCGCCGGGTCCATCGCCGCATGCTGGTGACGCAGGTGGACAGCATCGACGCCTATGTCGCACGGCTGCGCGAGGATCATGACGAGGTGCAGGGACTGTTCCAGGACCTGTTGATCGGCGTCACCCAGTTCTTCCGCGACCCCGCCGAGTTTGCGGTGCTGGAGGGCGAGATACCGCGCCTGTTCCAGAACAAGGCGCCCGGCGGGCAGCTGCGGGTCTGGGTGCTCGGCTGCGCCACCGGCGAGGAGGCGTATTCAATCGCCATCCTGCTGCGCGAGCACATGGCGACGCTGGCCCGACCGCCCGAGGTGCAGATCTTCGCCACCGATCTCGATGCCAGGGCGCTGAACCTGGCACGCGCCGGCCGCTATACCGCGGCGATCGCCGGCCATATCCGGCCTGACCGGCTGGAGCGCTGGTTCGTGCGCGAGGGCGACACCTATTGCGTCGCCAAGGAACTGCGCGAGATGTGCATCTTCTCGCCGCACAACATCGTCAAGGATGCGCCCTTTTCGCGCATCGACATCCTGTCGTGCCGCAACCTGCTGATTTACCTGAACGCCGAGTTGCAGGGGCGGGTGATCCCGATCTTCCACTTCTCGCTGCAACCCGGCGGCGTGCTGTTCCTGGGTTCATCCGAAAGCGTCTCGCGCCACCAGAAGCTGTTTACCCCGGTTGATCGCCGCAACCGGGTGTATCGCCGGCTGGAGACGGGTCTGCGCACCATTCCCGATTTTCCGCTGAGCGCGCGGGTGCGCACCCCCGACATGCAGTTTGCACCGGCCGCCGCCCGCTCGCCGGCCGGGCAACTGGCCAGCGCGGTCAGCCGCAAGGCCGAAGCGCTGGCCGAGCGCTATGCGCCTGCCTATGTCGTGGTCGACCAGCAGTTCGACGTGCTGCACTTCTCCGGGCGCACCGGCCGCTATCTGGAACCCAGCACGGGTGCCGCGACGCTCAACCTGCTCAGCCTCATCCACCGCGACCTGCGCCTCGACCTGCGCTCCGCCCTCTCCCGCGCCAGCAGCGAAAGCCGCCGCATCGAACTGCCCCGCCTAACCATCCACCAGGAAGACCGCGCCCATGCCGTCAACCTGATCGTGGAGCCGGTCGGCGGGCCGGACGCGCAGGCGCTTATGGTGCTGTTCCAGGATGTTGGCCCGGTCGCCCTGCCCGAGGACGGCGACGGCGACCGGCTGGCGACCGACGAGCATGTCCAGCGGCTGGACGCGGAACTGCGCG
The DNA here is from genome assembly GCF_026540875.1 of Sphingomonas sp. GM_Shp_2. Classification (NCBI taxonomy): domain Bacteria; kingdom Pseudomonadati; phylum Pseudomonadota; class Alphaproteobacteria; order Sphingomonadales; family Sphingomonadaceae; genus Sphingomonas; species Sphingomonas sp. GM_Shp_2. The sequence continues at coordinate 10,972 of NZ_JALNUQ010000064.1, read as the reverse complement.
TCACTCGCGACCGCCTTCAGGCGACGATCGAGGAGTTGGAATCGACCAACGAGGAACTGAAATCCTCCAACGAGGAATATCAGTCGATCAACGAGGAACTCCAGTCCGCCAACGAGGAACTGGAAACGTCGAAGGAGGAACAGCAGTCGATCAACGAGGAGTTGCAGACGCTGAACCACGAACTCGGCCACCGGGTGGGCGAGCTGGGACAGACCAACTCCGATCTGAAGAACCTGCTGGAATCGACGCAGATCGCCACGGTCTTCCTGGACAACGGCCTGCGCGTACGCTCGTTCACCCCGATCGCGACCGAGATCTTCCACCTGCTCGACACCGATGTCGGCAGGCCACTCGACCACGTCGTCTCGCGCGTCCATTATCCGGAACTGCCCGACGATGTGCGCCATGTGCTGAAGACGCTGCAACCGGTCGAGCGGGAGGTGATCGAACCCGGCACCAGCCGGCACTTCGCCGCGCGCGTGCTGCCCTATCGCAGCACCGACAATTTCATCAGCGGGGCGGTGGTGACCTTTAACGACATCACTGCGGTGCGTCAGGCCGAAACCGCCAGCCGCGCCAGCGAGGAACGCTACCGCGCCTTTGTCACCGCCAGTTCGGACGCGGTGTTCCGCATGAACGCGGACTGGAGCGCGATGCGCCAGATGGACGGGCGCGGCTTCCTGGCCGACACCAACAGTGCGTCCCACGACTGGATGGACAGCTACATCCCCCCCGACGACCAGCCATGGATGCGTGTGGCCATCGACGATGCCATCCAGACCAAGGCGATGTTCGAGCTGGAACATCGCATCCGCCGCGCCGACGATACGATGGGCTGGGCCCATTCGCGCGCGGTGCCGATCCTGGATGGCGAGGGCGAGATCGCCGAATGGATCGGCACCGCCAGCGACGTGACCGACGAACATGGTGTCGAGGTCGATCGCCGCGCGGGCGAGGAACGGCTGCGCAGCGCGATCCAGGTCGCCCGCGTCGGCACCTGGGACTGGAACATCGTCAGCGACGATATCATCTGGTCCGAGGAATATTTCCGCATGCTCGGCTACCGCATCGGCGAGGTGACGCCCAGCCGCGACGCACTGCTCGGCCGCATTCACCCGGAGGATCGCGAGGCGACCGAAGACGCCATCGCGCATGCCCGCGATACGCAGCAGGAATATGTGCACGAGTTCCGCTCGCTCCACCCGGACGGCTCGGTCCACTGGCTGTCCGCGCGTGGCCGCTTCCTTTACGCCGAAGACGGCGAGCCGCTGCGCATGATCGGCGCGATGATCGAGACGACCGAGGCGCGCGAGTTGCAGAAGCGTCAGGCGGTCCTCGTCACCGAATTGCAGCACCGCACCCGCAACCTGATCGCGGTGGTGCGCTCGATGACCGACAAGACGCTGCGCCATGCCCCCGATCTGCAGACCTTTCGCGGCCAGTTCCGTGTCCGGCTCGATGCGCTTGCCCGTGTCCAAGGACTGCTCTCGCGGCTGGACGAGCATGACCGCGTCACCTTTGACGAGCTGTTGCGCACCGAGCTCGCCGCGCACGGCGCGATGGAGATCGAGCCCGACCGCGTGACGCTGACCGGGCCGAGCGGCATCCGCATGCGCTCGGGCATGGTGCAGACGCTGGCGATGGCGCTGCACGAACTGGCCACCAACGCCACCAAATATGGTGCGCTGAAGGAAAGCGGCGGGCGGCTGGCGATCAGCTGGCGCCTGCTGGACGAGGGCGACCGGCCGAAGCGGCTGGAGATCACCTGGCAGGAACATGGCGTCGCCATGCCTCCCGCCGACGCGCCGCCACAGGGCAGCGGACAGGGGCGCGAACTGATCGAACGCGCCCTGCCCTATCAGCTTGACGCGGAAACCAGCTACGCCTTCGGGCCGGACGGGGTGCGCTGTGTCATCATTGCCCCCATCTCCAGGACCACGGCATGACCGACCTCCCCTTGCGCAACCGCACGATCCTGGTGGTGGAGGACGAGTATATGCTCGCCGAGGAGCTGTGCACCAATCTGGCGGAGGCGGGCGCCAGCATCGTCGGTCCGGCCGCAACGGTCGCGGCCGGTTTGGCACTGCTTCATGCTGCCGCGCATCTGGACGGCGCGGTGCTCGATGTCAGCTTGCGCGGAGAGCCCGTCTTCGATCTGGCCGATGCGCTGGTGCTGCGGCATGTGCCCTTCGTCTTCGCCACCGGCTATGACGTGGCGGCCATTCCCGAACGGTTCCAGTCCGCACGCCACTTCCAGAAGCCCGTTCCGATCGCCAAGATCGTCGCCACGCTGCGCAACCGGTAGGGACGCTCACCAAACGCCCCTTTTCAGCGGCGTGGACGACCGCGCTGATCGAAGTTAGCATGACGGGATGACGCATTATACCCGTGCCGATCTCGACATGGCGGACCGCCACATTGCGCAGGGCGAGCGGCATATCGTGCAGCAGGAACAGCTCGTCACCAGCCTGCGTCTGAAGCAGCTGCCGACCGCGGCGGCGGAGGCGCAACTGGTGACGTTGAACGCGACGCTGGTGCAACACCACGCCCATCGCGCCGCCATCGCCGAGGCCCTGGACGCGGCCCTGAACGCGACCGGGCGTCAGTCCGGCCCTGATGCGAATCTACCATCCTGTACGTAGATCGGTACGATATGGCCGCCCGATCTCGCAGGCTATATCAACGGCATGCGCCAGAAAAACGACACCAGCGAGCCCCCTGTCCGCTCCGACGAGGATGAACGCGCATATTTGCTGAAGCGCGCGAAGGATCATCAGCAACTGTCTGAAACATCAAAAGAGTTTGCCGCAAAGGCAATTCATGAGAAGCTGCGTCGGCTTTATGTCGATCGTGCCGAACGCATCGAAATAGTAGTTCCCGACTAGAAATCCCGCAAAGATACCAGGAACACAAACCTTTGCAGTAGGTTGATGCGCCCGAACCGGCCCCGTTCCTCGTGGTGCCGGACGTGGAGGATCGGGCGTGAAGGCTCTAGCAATGATGGTGTCCGGTGCCGCGCTCCTGTCCGCCTGCGCGGCGCCGGCGACCCGTATCTCTACCGGTCTGCAACGCTATGGTCTCGACGCGCAGCGGGCCGATTGTGTCGGCACCCGGTTGCAGCGCGACCTTTCGCTCGGCCAGCTTCAGCAACTCGGCCGTGCCGCGGCCGCCTATGGCAAGGATGATCCGAACCCCGGCGTCCTGACCGTCGGCGATCTGTTGCGCGTCGCGGGCGAGTTGAAGGATCCCGCCATCGTCGTCGCGGTCGGCAAGGCGGCGGCCGGCTGCGGCGTGTTGCCCTGATCCTCTCGCCCCCTCCTCCCATGTCGCCACCCCCGCCCAAAACGCTTCGCGAGACCGCCGACCTGCGCCACCTGCGCCAGATCATCGGCGGGCTCGACGAGGGCGTGATACTGATCGATCCCGACCAGAGCCTGCTCTGGGCGAATGCGGCGGCGCTTCGGATGCACGGCGTCGGCGACCTTGCCGATCTGGGTGCGACGGTTGCCGAATACCGCGCCCGCTTCCACCTGCGTTACCGCAACAATCACCGCGTTCCGCCGGACGACTATCCGCTGGAGCGCGTGGTTGCGGGCGACGACTTCTCCGAGGTGGTGGTCGAGGTGACGGTCGCAGGGGAGCCGGAACCGCGCTGGGTGCATCAGGTTCGCAGCTTGGTGCTCAACGACGCCGACGAGGATGCACCCGCCTGTCTGGTGCTGATCATCCAGGATGTCTCGGCGCGGTTCGAGGCGGAGGATCGCTTCGAACAATCGTTCAACGCCAATCCCGCCCCCGCGGTCATCTGCCGGTTGAACGATCTGCGGTTCGTGAAGGTGAACCAGGGGTTCCTGGATCTGACCGGGCATCCGCGCGATCAGGTGCTGTGCCGCACGGTCTATGACATCGACGTGCTGCGCGCGGCGGAGCGGCGCGATCTGGCCAAGCAGCGGCTGGCCGAGGGACGGACGATTCCGCAGATGGAGGCCGAGCTGGAACTGCCCGGCGGCGGGACCAGGCTGGTCATCGTCGCCGGCCAGCCCATCGACCTGGGCGACCAGCCGTGCATGCTCTTCACCTTTGCGGACCTCGAGCCGCGACGGGTCGCGGAAGGGGCGCTGCGCCACAGCGAGGAGCGCTTCACCCGCACCTTCCAGATGGCGCCGGTGGCCATGGCGATCGGCGCGCGCGACGGCCACCTGCTGTGCGAGGTCAATGCTAGCTTCACCCGGATGACCGGATATGCCGCGGCCGAGATCATCGGCCGCCCGCTCGGCGACGTCGAGCTGTGGGAGACAGGGTCCATCCGTCGCGAGATCGAGGCGGCGATCGATGCCGGTCACGACCTGCGCGCCCACGAGGCCCGCATCCATGCCAAGGACGGCGCGACCATCGACTGCATCGTCTCGACCGAGGCGATCCGGCTCGGCGACGATGCCTGCGTCCTCTGGGCGTTCCAGGACATCACCCAGCGCAAGGCCACCGAACTGGAACTGGTCGAGGCGATCGAGGCGGTGATGAAGGATACGAGCTGGTTCAGCCGCTCGATCATGGACAAGCTGGCCCGGTTGCGCGCGCCGCAGCCCGGCGTCGAGGGGCCGGGGCTGGGCGACCTGACCGCGCGCGAGCACGACGTGCTGGCGCTGATCTGCCGCGGCTATGACGACAAGCGGATCGCCCGCACCCTCGACGTCGCCGCCAACACCGTGCGCAACCACGTCGCGCGCATCTACGCCAAGATCGGCGTGAACCGCCGGATCGCCGCGGTCGCCTGGGCACGCGCGCGCGGCTTCGACGGCACCGGCGTGGCGACACTGCCATCATGACATCCTCGCGGCGCCGACCGCAGGCAAGACAAGGTTCAACAGGAGTAACTATGGCTACGAATACAACTGCCGGCTTTGCGGCCGCGGACGAACGGCTGATGGGCAAGACGGCGACCCGGCTTTCCTGGGGCGCGATCTTCGCCGGTGTCGTCATCGCGATCGCGGTGCAGGTCGTCCTCGGCATCCTGGGCGCGGGCATCGGTCTGACGATGGTCGATCCGGTCGAGGGCACGACGCCGGGTGCGGCAGGGTTCGGCATCGGCGCGGGCATCTACTGGCTGATCACCACCGTGCTGGCGCTCGGCGCCGGCGGCTATGCCGCCGCGCGCGTGGCCGGCGTGCACGAACGGTTCGACGCGCTCGTCCACGGCCTCGTCGTCTGGGGCGTCACGCTGATCGTGACCTTGTACCTGCTCACCTCGGCGGTCGGCGGCATTATCGGCGGCGCATTCCGCACCGTCGGCGCGGTCGCGGGTGCCGCGGGCAGCACCGTCAGCACCGCCGTACCCAAGGCGGCGTCGATCGCCGGCGTCGACAAGGGCGATGTCCGCGAGCAGGCCGCCGCCTATCTGTCCGACACGCCGAACGATCCGGCCAGCATGACGCCCGAACAGGCGCAAAAGGAGATCGCCAAGGAACTCCCCGCGCTCGCGGCCGGCGGTGCCGAGGGCCAGCAGGCAGAGGCCCGCATCGTCGAGATCGTCGCCGCCCAGCGCCAGATCAGCCGCCCAGAGGCGCAGGCTCAGGTCGCCCGCGCCAAGCGGCAGTTCGTGCAGACCAAGAACGAGGCGGTATCGACCGCCAAGTCGGCCACCGACCAGGCCGCCGGCGCCGCGGCCGGCACCTCGTTCGTCCTCGTCGTCGCGCTGCTGATCGGTGCGGCGGCCGCCGGTTTCGGTGCAACCGCGGCCACCCGCCGCCGGCTGCGCTGAGTGTCTGCGGCGGGCCAGCGTATCGGCCCGCCGCCCCCTCCATCCAACAGGAGATCATCCATGACCAAGACCATCGGCCTTGCCGCAGCCCTTATCGGCATGATCGCGCTGTCGGCGTGCAATACGGTGAACGGCGCCGGCCGCGACATGCGTTCGGCCGGGGAGGCGGTGTCCGACGCCTCGGGCCAGTCCAAGAAGTGACCATGCCGGGCGGGGCGGTCTTCTGATCGGCCGTCCCGCTCCGCTTATCCGGTCATCCAGCGGAGCGCCTGCCGCAATCGCGCGGCACCGTCCCGGTCGAACCATGCGCCATGCGCGAAGATCACCCGCTCCGGCGTCAGCGCCAGCATCGCGCGCAGCGTCGCGGCGACCTCGCCATAACGCAGGTAGAGCGCCAGCCGCAGATAGCGCGGCGTCCCTCCCGCCTCTGTTCCGGCCAGTCGCGAAAACACGCGGGTGGCGGTCGGCAGACGCCGTGACCGCAAATGCTGCACCAGATCGGTCAGCATCAGCGTGCGCGAGGCGCGGTGGAACAGATAGACCTCGGCAAAGCCCGCACCGCGGATCACCCCCTGTTCGATCTCACTCCGCCAGGCATCCGGCGCCTCTTCGGCCAGATCATGGTCGATCCGAAGACCGGCGGCACGCACCTGACGCCGATCGCGCAGGCCCGGCGCCCCCCAGGTCACCGCATCCGGAAAGCGTGCCTGCCACCCGGCCACATAGGTCCAGTGCGCGATGTTGGGCGCCACCAGATGCCGGACGGGCCCGAGCGGCTGCAACGCCGCGATCAACGCATCGGTCACCTGTGTCGGGGAATGCAGCAGCAGGTCGCCATTATCCAGCCGTACCACCGTCATGCGCACCGGCATCGGGATGCCGCCCGGGCGCATCGGCCCGCTGTCGACGATCCAGACATTCTCGGCGACCGGCTTGGGCGTGTCGAGCGCCGGATAGGTCGCGGCTTCGTCCGCATCATCCTCGGGGCCGGGATCGCGGCCACCCCCGCGAAGGGCGCTGGCGAGCAACAGCGCCGCCCCGCCCGCCAGCGCCATCCCGGCGACTTTTCCGGTAGAGTTGATCCGCATCGCATTCGCTCCGGCCTGTGGCCAACGGGATCGCGGCACGCCCCCGCTTGGTTCCACAACTACGGATACCATTCGGTCGTATGGCGCCCCCGAAGCGACGATCAGAGCCCGACCAGCTCGCGCAGCACCGCCAGCACGCGCCGCTCGTTCGTCGGCTTGCCGGCATTGGGCACGTCGGCCAGGATCGCACCGCCGAAATCCTGCGGACGATGATGCGCGCTGGCCAGGGCGAACGGCACGCCCCGCGCCGCCAGGGCCTCGGCCACCGGTGTCACCAGTTCGCCGCCCAGATTGACGTCGAGCAGCGCGACGGTGGGACGTTCCTCGTCCAGCAGTTGCAGCGCGTCCTGAACGCTCGGCACCGGACCCAGCACCTGCCAGCCATGGCTTTCCAGCATCAACTGAAGGTCCAGCGCGATCAGATATTCGTCTTCAACAACCAGAACCGATTTGCGCATGGACGGCCTTCAACGCGACAGAGGGGCACTCCCAAGCGGAATGACGATCTGCGCGCGGAAACCGCCGATCGCATAATCCTGTTCCACCGTGCCGCGCAGTCCGTAGCTGGTCGTCGCCTCGATCAGGCGGGTGCCGTACCCCGTCGTGGTCGGCGGCGTGACGGCGGGCCCGTCGCTTTCCGCCCAGTCCAGCCGCAGCGCGGTTCCCGCATCCTCCACCTGCCAGCCGATGCGCAACCGCCCGTCCGGCACCGACAGCGCGCCGTGCTTGGCGGCGTTAGTCGCCAGTTCGTGCAGCACCAGCGCCAGCGATCCGATGATGTGGGGGCCCAGTTCGACCGGGGCGCCCGGCACAATCACCACCGCCTCCGGATTGTCGCGGTACGGCTCCATGATGCGATCGAGGAGTTCTGCCACCCCGCTCGATCCCTGTTCGGCAAAGGCCAGGTCCTGTGCCTCGGCCAGCGCGCCGAACCGGCCGAGAAAGGCGTCGCGATATTCCTCCGCCGTCCGCCCCGCCGTCGGCGTCTGCCGCGCAATCGACTGCGCCACCCCCAGCAGGTTCTTGATGCGGTGGCGCAACTCGCCGAACAGCATGTCCTTTGCCACGTCGTTACGGATGCGGTCGGTCGCATCGACGATCGACAGCAGCAGCGAATGGCTGAGCCCGTCCGGATGGTACAATGTCCGCGCGGTCAGCAGCATGGTGCGCCGCCCGAGCCGCGGGAAATCATGCTTGACCCGGTAATTCACCACCGCGCTCGCCTTGGGGATCACGTCTTCCAGCAGGCGGCGGAGTTCGGGAATATCCCACTGGCCGTTGCCGAGCGTGTAAAGGCGTCGCCCGATCGTATCGTCCCGCTCCACCCCGAACGTGTTCAGAAAGGCGCGGCTGGCGTTCTGGACACACAGATTGCCGTCCAGCACCAGCATCGGATCGGCAACGGTATCGACGATACCCTGCAACTGCACATGCCCGGTGCGCAGCACGCGGTACAGGTCTTCCATGTTCATGCCGGTATGCTCGCGCGGTCAGTCTGCTGCGGTTGTCGGAAAGAAGCGCTCCACGACGTCGCGCGCCAGTCGGGCGGGGCGAAAGGTCTTGGCATCGATGCAGCACCAGCTGGACCGGACTTCGGCCAGCACATCCTCGCCGCGCCGGATGATGGTGTTGTAGAAGGCGCGCGCCCCTTCCACCTTTTCCAGAAGGACGGTGGCGATCACATCGTCCCCCAGATAGGTGGGGCGGCGATAGGTGATCTCGTGCTTGAGTGCCACCCACAGGTGCCGGGCGACCGCATCCGCCGGGGCCAGCGATCGCCAATGGTCGATCACCGCATTCTGTACCCAGTTCAGGTAGCTGGCGTTGTTGACGTGCCCCATGAAGTCGATGTCCGACGGCTGGACCGGCACGGAATAGCGAAATGGCGCCGCATTGCTCATGGGTACAGGATTAGCATGCGCGGCTGCGAACAGATAGCGTTATCGGCTTTGGGCCGCACAGGATCAGCTTGGCCGCAAGCCGTTATACCGGGGGATTATGCCCGGGCCGCATCAGGCGGCCCGGGCCCGTCACTCACTTGCCGCGAAGCGTGTTCGCAATGGCAAGGCCGATCACGCCGACCAGTGCGGCGGTGGCATAGGGGCGCGCCTTGGCGAAACCCGTCGCCTTGTCGATCACCGGGCCGGGGTTGGCGATCGCGTCCTTGGCGGCACCGGCAACCTGCTTGGCGTTGCCGATGATCTGGTCGGCCACACCTTCATTCTCGATCTGCTTGTCGCCGATCGCCTTGCCGATGCCTTCCTTGACGTTGCCGCCCAGATCCTGCGCTTCGCCCTTCAGGGTGGTCGTGTTCATGATGGTGCCTCCGTATGCTAGGGTAATGGAACGGGATGCGTAACGATTGAAATGCGGGGAAGTCTCGCCGCGATGCGGTAAATTCGCCTTACCCGCCGATATTGCCCAGCGGCGAGCCTGCGTAATCCGCCAGCAGCGCCGCGACATCGTCGTAGATCGCTACCGCCCCCGCCCGGGTCAGTGCATCGTCGGCAAACCCGCCCGAGCGGACCGCGACCGCCGCGATGCCGCATCGGCCCGCGGCCTCGATGTCATAGGGGGTGTCGCCGACGACGATCACCGCATCCGCCGGCGTGCCGGGCAGCTTGTCCAGCGCCGCGGCGAAGATATCCGGCGCCGGCTTGGTCCGGGCGACGTCGTCGCCGCTGGTCGTCTCCGCGACCAGGTCGCGCACGCCGAGCAGGTCCAGATAATGGTCCAGTTCGTTTCGCGATGCCGAGGAGGCGAGCACCACCGACTGGCCGAGGCCATGGGCATGGGCCAGCAGGTCATGGGCCCGTGCGAACGGCTTCGCCCGGTCCAGATATTTCTCCTTGAAGATCCTGCCATGCGCCTCGCCCAGGCGCGTCACGCCGTCTTCGTCCAGGTCGGGCAACAGGCTTGGCACCAGCATGTCGGTGCCCTTGCCGATCTGGTCGTGGATCGCCTGCCGGTCGAAGCCCGCGCCGATGCCGGCGAACGCCTCCTCCCAGGCCAGCACGTGCAGGTCGTTTGAATCGATCAGCGTCCCGTCGATGTCGAAAAGAATGGCCTTGATCGGCATGGTCGCAGGTCCTGACGTGCACGGGGTGAAAGGAGCAGAACGACCCGGGGCCGCGCCTGTTCACCAAAGAAACGGCCGCACGGCCGAAGATTTCGCTTTCCCCCGTGAAGCAAGTGACTCATAGAATCCGCATGCCGATCCGTCCTGAAAACCGATGGCTCTACCCGATCGACTGGCAACAGCTTTCCCATTCGGTGCGCTTCACGCGTGCGGGTGCGCGGTGCGAACGCTGTGCGCGGCCGCATCGGCGGCGGGTGGCGCATCTGGGCGACGGGCGCTGGTGGGACGCGGGCGCGGCGTGCTGGCGCTCGGACCGGGGCAAGCGGGTGGCGATCAAGGGCGGCTTCACGCTGGCCGCGGTGCGCATGACCTATGTCGTGCTGGCCTGCGCGCATCTCGACCATGATCCCGGCAACAATGCGCCGGCCAATCTGAAGGCGCTGTGCCAGCGTTGCCACATGCTCCATGACGCGGCCGAGCATCGCTGGCAACGCTGGTGGAACGTCTATCGCCGGCGCGGCATCCGCGACCTGTACGAGGATCCGCGCATCACCCGCGCCCGCCTGGCATCGCGCTAGTCGATCAGGCGCGCGCCGCGCTCGAAGGTGAAGTAGCGCCAGATCCACTGCGCCATCACCGAGGCCCGCCGCTCGAATCCGATCAGCAGATAAACGTGCACGATCGACCATAGCAGCCATGCGGCGCGGCCGGTCAGGGTGAAGCGGCCATAGACATAGACCGCGGCATGGCGCCCGATCACCGCGGTGTCGCCGCGCGTGCGGTAGCGATAGGGGGGCGGCGGGCCTGCCTTGCGCAGGGCACGGCCGAGATGATGGCCCTGCTGCTGCGCCACCTGTGCCAGCGCGGGCAGCGGCGCGCCGTCCTGCCGGAACAGCGCCACGTCGCCCAGCGCGTAGATGTCGCGCTGCCCCGTCACCGCCAGATTGCCATCGACCGCGATCCTGCCGCCGCGGTCGTCCGTGCCGCCGATCCAGGCGGCGCCTTCCGCGGCGCGTATCCCGGCGCCCCACACCACGTTCGCCGCCT
>NZ_JALNUQ010000063.1:0-22244 GCF_026540875.1 Sphingomonas sp. GM_Shp_2 | reverse complement strand
TGGACAGGCGGGGGGAGTAGGTGAAGGGGGCGTCGAGTTCGCGTGCTTGCGGGTCGACCAGGAGTTTGGCGGGGTCGAACCACTGGTTGTTCGCGGGGTCGTAGGGGCCGTGGGCGCGGTAGGCGTATCGCTGACCCTCCGTCAGGTCGAGGGTGAGCGACCATGCGTTTTCGCCGGTGCGGGTCAGGGGATGACGGGTCTCCTGCGTGCCGGTGAAGAGGCAGAGGTCGATTTGCTCGGCGGTGCTGTGAAGGTGGAAGGTGTGTTGCATTCTCATCCTCGTGCCGGGGATGAAGGGGCAAGCAGTGTTGCGCTTCGTGGCGGCCCCTCACCTTCCCGCTGCCTCTGGCAGTGGGCCCCTTCAGCATCAAGTCGTCCATGCCCCCGGCATGGACTAAATAGCGCAGGGCACTATTTCCTTGATGCTCCCCGGAGGGGAGAGGAGATCAGGGGTCAGGTTATGACGTCGGGTTCGGTGCGGCCGGTGTGGCGGGTGATGCCGGCGATGTCGTCCGCCGCGGTGATGATGTCGGCGAGCATGTCGGGCGTTTCGCGGTCCAGTTCGTCCGCCGAGTAGCGTTCGAGATAGACGCGCAGCGTGGCGCCGCTGGTGCCGGTGCCGGACAGGCGGAAGACGACGCGGCTGCCGCCTTCGAACAGGATGCGGACACCCTGGTTGCGGCTGACCGACTGATCGGTGGGGTCGGTATAGGCGAAGTCGTCCGCTGCCTCGACGGTCAGGTCGCCAAAGCGGGTGCCAGGGAGCGAGGCGAGCTTACCACGCAATTCGGCCATCAGCGCATCGGCGCGTTCGCTCTCCACGCCTTCATAATCGTGGCGGGCGTAATAGTTGCGGCCATAGGTCGCCCAGTGATCGCGGGCGATGTCGTCGACCGACTTGCCCGTCGCGGCAAGGATGTTGAGCCAGAGCAGCACCGCCCACAGCCCGTCCTTCTCGCGGACGTGGTCGGAGCCGGTGCCGGCGCTTTCCTCGCCACAGATCGTCGCCATGCCGGCGTCGAGCAGATTGCCGAAGAACTTCCAGCCGGTGGGCGTCTCAAAGGCGGGGATGCCGAGCTTCTCGGCGACGCGGTCGGCGGCGGCACTGGTCGGCATCGAGCGGGCGATGCCCTTCAGCCCGCCGGCATAGCCGGGGGCGAGATGCGCGTTGGCGGCGAGCATCGCGAGGCTGTCCGACGGGGTGACGAAGCGGCCCCGGCCGATGATGAGGTTGCGGTCGCCGTCACCGTCCGAGGCGGCGCCGAAATCGGGGGCGCCTTCGCCCATCATGTGGTCGTAGAGTTCGCGGGCGTGGACGAGGTTGGGGTCGGGGTGGTGGCCGCCGAAATCGGGAAGCGGCGTGCCGTTGCGCACGGTACCACGCGCGAATCCCAGGCGATTTTCGAGGATTTCGGTGGCGTAGGGGCCGGTGACCGCGCTCATCGCGTCGAACGCCATGGTGAGGCCCGCACCCCGGATCGCGTCGAAATCGAACAGCGTTTCCATCAGGGCGGCGTAATCGGTGACGGGATCGACCACCTCGACGGTCAGGTCGCCGACCTGCACCTCGCCGAGCGTATCGAGGTCGATGTCGTCGCCCTCCACGATCAGATAGCGGTCGATCGTCTTCGTGCGGGCGTGGATCGCCTCCGTCACCTTTTCGGGGGCGGGGCCGCCATTGCCGATATTGTACTTGATGCCGAAATCCTCGTCCGGGCCGCCGGGATTGTGGCTGGCGGAGAGGACGAGACCGCCGAGCGCCTGGCGCTGGCGGATCAGGTTGCTGGCGGCGGGCGTGGACAGGATGCCGCCCTGGCCGACGACGACGCGGGCGAAGCCGTTGGCGGCGGCCATGCGGATCGCGACCTGAATCACCTCGCGGTTGAGGAAGCGGCCGTCACCGCCGATGACCAGCGTCGCGCCATCCTTGCCGTCGATCGAGTCGAACACCGACTGGACGAAATTTTCCGCATAATGCGGCTGCTGGAACACTCGGACCTTTTTGCGCAGGCCGGATGTGCCCGGCTTCTGGTCGTCATAGGGCGTGGTCGAAACGGTGGTGGTCATCAGTCCCCCAAAAGCGATCGATAAAGGTCGGCGTAACGCAGGCCGCTGTGATCCCATGAGAAATCGGCGGCCATCCCGTTCAACTGCATCATGCGCCACGCTTGGGCGTCCGCATAGAGCGTCGTTGTGCGGTGCAGCGCGCGTTTGAGGGACTCCGTCGAAACGCCGGCGAACTGGATGCCCGTCGCGACGCCGGCGGACAATGCCGCCTCGTTCGCGTCGATCACCGTGTCGGCCAGCCCGCCGGTCCGCGCCACGACGGGGACGCAGCCATAGGCGAGGCCGTAAAGCTGGGTCAGGCCGCAAGGTTCGAAGCGCGACGGGATCAGGATGGCGTCGGCGCCACCCTGCAACAGGTGGGACAAGGCCTCGTCATAGCCGATGCGCACGCCGATGCGGCCCGGGTGGCGAACGGCCGCGTCGCGGAAGGCGCGTTCCAGCCCGGCATCGCCCGAGCCGAGCAGGGCGAGCCGCGCGCCGGTGGCGACGAGATCGTCGAGCACCCAGGCGAGCACGTCCATGCCCTTTTGCCAGGTCAGGCGGCTGACCACGGTGAAGATGGGACCTTCGCCGGGTTCGAGGTCGAACGCCGCCTCCACCGCGCGCTTGTTGGAGATGCGGCTGTCGAGCGTGTCGGCGGTGAAGCGCTGGGCAAGCGCGGTGTCGTTCGCCGGGTTCCACACCGCAGGGTCGATGCCGTTGACGATGCCGTGGACGCGGCCGACGCGCGAGCGGATCAGGCCGTCGAGCCCCATGCCGAAATCGGGGCCGTGAATTTCCTGCGCATAGGTCGGGCTGACCGTGGTGATCGCATCGGCGGATTCGAGGCCGCCCTTCAGAAAGCCGACCTGGCCATAATATTCGACGCCACCCAGCGAGAAGCTGCCATGCGGCAGGCCGAGTTCGAAGAAGATCGAGGCGTCGAACGCGCCCTGGAACGCGATGTTGTGCACGGTCATCACGCTTTTGGCGGTGTCCGTGGTGCCATCGGTATCGGGGGGCGCGAGGCGCAGATAGGCCGGGCCCATCGCCGCCTGCCAGTCATGCGCGTGCAGGATGTCGAAACGGAAGCCGGGGACCGCGCCCGAGGCGAGATCGGCGGCGGCGCGGCCGAGGGCGGCGAAACGGCGCCAGTTGTCGGGCCAGTCCTTGCCACCGATATCGGTGTAGAGCGGCCCTTCGCGCATGAAGAATTCGGGCGCGTCGAGGACGAGCAGGGGGTGGCCGTCGATCTCGCCACGCCGCAGCCATGCCTGTGCGCCGAGCAGATCGGGCCAGTGATGCACCGCCTCCGCCCCGTCGATCGCGCGTGCGACCGCGGGGAAGCCGGGGATCAGCGTGGTGACCTGTACCCCGTGCGCGGCGAGCGCGGCGGGGAGCGCGCCAACGACATCGGCGAGCCCCCCGGTCTTGACGAGCGGATACGCCTCCGAGGCGACGGACAGGACGGTGGTGGTCATCCGCCCAGACGGTCGATCATCGGCTGGGTAATGAGGCACACGCCCTTTTCCGTGCGGCGGAAACGCTGTGCGTCGAGGACGGGATCGTCGCCGACGACGAGGCCGTCGGGGATATGCACGCCGCGATCGACGATCACCCGGCGCAGCCGCGAGCCACGGCCGACATGGACCTGGGGCAGCACCACCGCCTCGTCCAGCATGGCGAAGCTGTGTGCCCGCACGCCGGTGGACAGCAGCGATCGGTGGATCGAGGCGCCCGAGATGATGCAGTCGCCGGCGACGAGGCTGGCGACCGCGGAGCCGCGACGCCCGTCGATGTCGTGCACGAACTTGGCGGGCGGCGTGATCTCCGAATAGGTCCAGAGCGGCCAGCTACGGTCGTAGAGGTCGAGTTGGGGGACGACGTCGGTAAGGTCGATATTGGCTTCCCAATAGGCGTCGACGGTGCCGACGTCGCGCCAGTAGGCGCCGGGTTCGCCGCTGGAGCGGACGCAGGAGGCGGAGTAGCGGTGCGCCTGCGCCTTGCCGTGCTGCACGAGGTAGGGGATGATGTCCTTGCCGAAGTCGCGGGAAGAGCCGGGGGTGTCGGCGTCGCGGCGAAGCTGTTCGAACAGGAAGCGCGTCGAGAAGACATAGATGCCGAGCGAGGCCAGCGCGATGTCCGGATTGCCGGGAATGGCGGGCGGATCGGCCGGTTTCTCGACGAAATCGATGATCCGGTCGCTTTCGTCGACATGCATCACGCCGAAGGCGACCGCCTCCATCCGCGGCACCTCCAGACAGGCGACGGTGACGTCGGCACCGCTGTCGCAATGCTGCTGGAGCATCAGTTCATAGTCCATCTTGTAGACGTGATCGCCTGCCAGGATGACCATGAATTCGGGGGCGTAGCTCTCGATGATGTCGATATTCTGGTACACCGCGTCGGCGGTGCCCTCATACCATTGGAACTCGCTGATCCGCTGCGACGCGGGCAGGATGTCGAAGCTTTCGTTGCGTTCGTCACGCAGGAAGTTCCAGCCGCGTTGCAGATGGCGGATCAGCGAATGCGCCTTGTACTGCGTGGCGACCCCGATGCGGCGGATGCCCGAATTGATCGCATTCGACAGCGCGAAATCGATGATCCGCGCCTTGCCGCCGAAATACACCGCCGGCTTGGCGCGCGTATCGGTCAACTCCATCAGGCGGCTGCCACGGCCGCCGGCGAGAACATAGGCCATCGCATCGCGTGCCAGTGGTTGTCCGCGCCTCAAATCCATCCGTCTTCTCCCCTCAACCTCTTTTTGCAACGCGCGGTGATGCCGTTTGGCTTCACTGCGCGTCCTTGTCCGTTTCCAACTGCAGCATCACCGTGGCGAGCGGCGGCAGCGTGACCCAGGCGGCGCCGTCTTTCGCCTCCACCCCGCCAAGATTGCCGAGCCCCGACCCCCAATAGTGATGGGCATCCGAATTGATGATCTCGCGCCAGTGTCCGTCCACGGGCAGCGGCACGCGGTAGGGCGCGCGGGCCACCGGCGTCATGTTGGCGATGATCGCGACGGGCGCCGCACCGGGCGCCTTGCGCAGCCAGGCGAAGACCGACTGGTCCGCATCGTCCGACACCAGCCATTCGAACCCCTCCGGCTCGCAATCGCGGGCATGCAGCGCGGGCGTGTCGCGGTAAAGCCGGTTGAGGTCGCGCACCAGATTGCGCACGCCCTCGTGCGCGTGGCTGCACCTCAGATGCCAGTCGAGGGCACGCTCCTCCGACCATTCCTCGCGCTGGGCGAATTCCTGACCCATGAACAGCAGCTTCTTGCCGGGATAGCCCCACATGAAGGCGTAATAGGCGCGCAGGTTCGCGAATTTCTGCCAGTCGTCGCCCGCCATCTTGGTGAGCAGCGACCCCTTGCCATGGACGACTTCGTCATGGCTGAGCGGCAGGACGAAATTCTCGTCAAAGGCGTAATGGAGGCCGAACAGGATCGACCCGTGATGGTGGCGGCGATGGATGGGCTCCAGCGCCATGTACTTCAGCGTGTCGTGCATGAAGCCCATGTTCCACTTGAACCCGAAGCCGAGGCCGCCGGCATAGGCGGGGGCGGAAACGCCGGGCCATGCGGTCGATTCCTCGGCGATGGTGAACACGCCGGGATGCTGGCCGTACACCTCTCGATTGACGTCGCGCAGGAACTCCACCGCTTCCCAATTCTCGCGGCCGCCCTGTTCGTTGGGCACCCATTCGCCGGCCTTGCGCGAATAATCGCGGTACAGCATCGAGGCGACCGCATCGACGCGCAGGCCATCGACATGATAGCGTTCCGGCCAGAACAGCGCGTTGTTGACGAGGTAGCTCGCCACCTCGCGCCGGCCGAAATTGTAGATCGCGGTGTTCCAGTCGGGATGGAAGCCCTGGCGCGGGTCCTCATGCTCGTAGAGCGCGGTGCCGTCGAAATGCGACAGGCCGTGCGCGTCGGTGGGGAAGTGCGCGGGCACCCAGTCGAGCAGCACGCCGATGCCCGCCTGATGCGCGCCGTCGACGAAGCGGGCGAACCCCTCATGGTCGCCGAAACGGGCGGACGGCGCGTAGAGGCCGGTCGTCTGATAGCCCCAGCTGGGGTCGTACGGATGCTCGCTGATCGGCAGGAATTCGATATGGGTGAAACCCATCTCGACCACATAGGGGATCAGCTTGTCGGCAAGCGCATCCCAGGTGAGATACCAGCCATTTTCGTCGCGGTCCCAGGAGCCTGCGTGCACCTCGTAGATGCTCATCGGCACGCGGCGGGGATCGACCTGGGCCCAGGCGGCGCGGTGGGCGTCGTCCTGCCATGCGTGCGACAAGGGCGCGGTGGTGATCGAGGCGGTGTGCGGGCGGAGTTCTGCGGCAAAGGCGAAGGGATCGGCCTTTTGCGGCTGGCGGGTGCCGCCGGGGCCGACGATCTCGAACTTGTAGGCGCGGCCGGCGCCGATGTCGGGCAGGAAGATCTCCCACACGCCCACATCGTTGCGGCGACGCATGACGTGGCGGGCGCCGTTCCAGTCGTTGAAGTCGCCGACCACCGACACGCGCTCCGCATTGGGAGCCCAGACGGCGAAATGGACGCCGCGGGCGCCCTGATGCTCGATCAGGTGCGCGCCCATCTTGTCGTAAAGGCGGCGGTGCGTGCCCTCTCCCATCAACAGGTCGTCGATGGGCCCGAGGACGGGGCCGAAGCTGTAGGGATCGGTGATCCACCATTCGGCGCCGTGCCCTTGCGCGCGGTATTTCACCGGTTGCGGATCGCCGTCGACGACCCCCTCGAACAGGCCGTTCGGATCGACGCAGGCGAGGTCGCCGAGCGGATCGCCGGTCAGGTCGAACACCGCCACCGCCTGCGCGCCCGGCACGAGCGCGCGCAGGAACGTGCCGCCGGGCCCCGCATGAGGACCGAGCAGCGCGAAGGGATCGGCGTTGCGCCCTTCGATCAGCGCCTGAATGGCGGTGGCGGGTGGTTTCACATCACCTTCCAGATGTCCGAGGCATATTGACGGATCGTGCGGTCCGAGGAGAACCAGCCGACCTTTGCGACATTGTGGATCGCCGAGCGCACCCAGCCGTCACGGTCCTCCCAACGCCGGTCCACGCTGCGCTGCGCGGCGTGATAGGCGTCGAAATCGGCGGCGACCATGAACCAGTCCCCGTCATACAGGCCGCCCATCAGCCCGGCATAACGGTTCGGATCGTCGGGCGAGAAGACGCCGGAGGCGATGGCGGAGACGGCCTGGCGCAACTCCGGGCTCGCCTCGATCACGCTGCGCGGGTCATAGCCGTCGCGGCGCTTGGCGGCGACCTCGTCCGCGGTCAGGCCGAAGATGACGATATGGTCGTCGCCGACATGATCCCGGATCTCGACATTGGCGCCGTCGAGCGTGCCGATGGTGAGCGCACCGTTCAGCGCGAACTTCATGTTGCCGGTGCCCGACGCCTCCATGCCCGCGGTCGAGATCTGTTCGGACAGGTCGGCGGCGGGGATGATCTTCTCGGCGAGCGAGACATTGTAGTTCGGCACGAAGCCGACCTTGAGCAGATGGCCGACCGACGGGTCGGCATTGATCCGGCGCGCGACGTCGTTGGCCAGCTTAATGACCAGCTTGGCATTGTGGTAGCTGGAGGCTGCCTTGCCCGCGAACAACTTCACCCGCGGCACCCAGTCGCGCTCGGGATGGCTGCGGATCTGGTCGTAGAGCGCCACCGTCTCGATGATGTTGAGCAACTGGCGCTTATATTCGTGAATCCGCTTGATCTGGACGTCGAACAGCGCGTCCGGATCGATCGCGAGGCCCATGTCGGTCTTGAGGTGTTGAGACAGTGCCACCTTATTCAAACGCTTCACCTTGGCGAAACGCTCCCGAAACGAAGCGTCTTGCCCAAATTTTTCCAGATCGATCAAAGCCTCGGCGTCGTCGAGGAATTTGGGGCCGATCGCCTCGCGGATCAGGGCGGTCAGGCCGGGGTTGCATTGCTGGAGCCAGCGGCGCGGGGTGATGCCGTTGGTCTTGTTGTTGATCCGGTCCGGGAACAGGTGATGCAGGTCGGCGAACACCGTCTGCTTCATCAGTTCGGTATGGAGCGCGGCGACGCCGTTGACGCTGTGGCTGCCGGCAAAGGCGAGGTTGGCCATGCGCACGCGCCGCTCGCCACCCTCGTCGATCAGGCTGATCGCGGCGATGGCGCGGTCGTCCACACCCCCGACCTTGCGCGCCTCGCGCAGCAGGCGGGCGTTGATCGCATAGACGAGCTGCATGTGACGCGGCAGCAGCCGTTCGAACAGCGGCAGCGGCCAGCTTTCCAGCGCCTCGGGCAGCAGCGTGTGATTGGTATAGCCGAAGGTGGCGCGGGTGATCTCCCACGCTTCGTCGAAGTCGAGGTCGTGATGGTCGATCAGCAGGCGCATCAACTCGGCGACGGAGACCGCCGGGTGCGTGTCGTTGAGCTGGATCGCGGCCTTGTCGGCCAGCGTGCGGATGTTGCCGAAATACTGGATGTGGCGGCGGACGATGTCCTGGATGGAGGCGGAGGAGAAGAAATATTCCTGCCGCAGCCGCAGTTCCTGACCGGCGGGCGAACTGTCGGACGGATACAGGACGCGGACCAGCGTTTCGGCGGCAAGCTGGCCGGCAAGCGCGCCCTGGTAGTCGCCGGCGTTGAAGCGGTCGAGGCGGATGGGATCAAAGGCGCGCGCGGTCCACAGGCGCAGCGTGTTGACCCGCCGGCCGCGCCAGCCGACCACGGGGGTGTCGACCGCAACCGCCTCCACCGCTTCCTGCGGCTTCCAATGGACGGCGCCATCGTCGGTGCCGGTGACCTCGCCGCCGAAGCCGACGAAATAGGCGCTCTCGCGGCGCTCGAACTCCCAGGGGTTGCCGTGGGCGAGCCAGGTTTCGGGCAGTTCGACCTGCCAGCCATCGTCGATGCGCTGGCGGAACATGCCGTTCACATAGCGGATGCCATAGCCGTAGGCCGGCACGTCGAGGCTGGCGAGGCTTTCCATGAAGCAGGCGGCGAGCCGGCCGAGGCCGCCATTGCCGAGCGCGGCATCGGGCTCGATCTCCTCGATCTCGGCAAGGTCGACGCCGAGCGAGCGGAGCGCGGCGGATACCTGTTCCATGACGCCGAGGTTGGACAGCGCATCGCGCAGCAGGCGGCCGATCAGGAATTCGAGGCTGAGATAATAGACGCGCTTGGCACCGGCGGCATGCGCCGCCTTGGTGGAGGCCATCCACCGCTCGATGATCTCGTTGCGGACGGTGAGGATCGTCGCGGCCAGCCAGTCATGCGTCCGCGCGGCCTGCGCGTCCTTGCCGATGCGGTGGACCAGGGTGTCGAGAATCGCGTCGGCGAGCGGCTGGGGATCGTCGACATGGAGGGTGGTGATGGATGCTGTCACGAACGGCCCGTTCAGGATGGTGGAAACGGCAGATTAGTGCGGTGCGGATCGATGTCACGCATCCATTGCAGGCACGGACCGGGGAGAGGGGCGGATCAGCCGAAGACGGCGCCCCAGAGCAGCATGATGTTGAGCACGATGATGACGCTGGCGATCGTCCAGGCGAGGATGCGGAGCCAGATCGGGCTGGCGAAGCGGCCCATGATCGCGCGGTCGCCGGTGAACTTGACCAGCGGCACGACGGCGAAGGGCAGTTGCAGGCTGAGGATCACCTGGCTGAGAACGAGCAGGCGGGTCGCGCCGGCATCGCCCATCGCCCCCACCACCAGGACCGCGGGGATGATGGCCAGCGCGCGGGTGATCAGGCGGCGCGCCCAGCCGGGGATGCGCAGGTCGAGGAACCCCTCCATCACGATCTGCCCGGCCAGCGTGCCGGTGACGGTGGAATTCTGCCCCGAGGCGAGCAGTGCCACCGCAAAGACGATGCTGGCCGCGCCCACGCCCAGCATGGGGGCGAGCAGGCGATAGGCCTCGTCGATCTCGGCAATGTCGGTGCGGCCGGCGATGTGGAAGGTCGCGGCCGACACGATCAGAATGGCGGCGTTGATGAAAAAGGCGAAACCCAGCGCCACGGTGCTGTCGATGGTGGCGAGGCGCACCGCCTCGCGCTTGCCCTTGTCGTCCTCGCCGAATGCGCGCGTCTGCACCACCGAAGAGTGGAGGTACAGGTTGTGCGGCATCACGGTGGCGCCGAGGATGCCGATGGCGAGATAGAGCATCGCGGGATCGGTGACGATGCGGGTGGTGGGCACGAGGCCGGCGGCGACCGCGGCCGGATCGGGGTGCGACGCGAAGAGTTCGAACAGGAAGCAGCCGGCGATCACCAGCAACAGGGTGACGATGAACGCTTCCAGCTTGCGGAAGCCGAAGCGTTGCAGCGCCAGGATGACGAACACGTCGAGCGCGGTGATGAGGACGCCCCAGGTGAGCGGCAGGCCGAACAGCAGCTTGAGCGCGATGGCGGTGCCCAGCACCTCGGCCAGATCGCAGGCGATGATCGCGATCTCGCACAACAGCCACAGGACGCGCGAGGTGGCCTTGGAATATCGCGCCCGGCACGCCTGGGCGAGATCGAGCCCGGCGGCGATGCCGAGCCGCGCCGACAAGGCCTGCAACACCATCGCCATCAGGTTGGACAGCAGGATGACCGAGAGCAGCGCATAGCCATAGGCCGAGCCGCCGGCGATGCCGGTCGCCCAGTTGCCCGGGTCCATATAGCCGACCGCGACCAGATAGCCGGGACCGGCAAAGGCGAACAGGCGCCGCCAGAAGGAGGCGCCTTCGGGAATGGCGACGCTGCGATGGCTTTCGGCGAGCGAACGGCGGACGGGTGCAGCGGCGGTCATGTCTTCCCGGTGTGACGGAGAAGCCTGAACGTAACAAGGGTGCAACCGTTTCGCGGAGTTGCAGATAATCCTCTTGCCGGATCAGACCGGGGCGGCATCGGGCCCGGCGCCGTAATGATGCCAGGTGAAGATCGCCAGCGCGCCGCGGTGGGGGCGCCAGTTTTCGGCAAGGGCGCGGGTGAGTTTTTCGGACGGGCGCACGTCATGGCCGAGGATGCGGCCGATCTCGACCTGTACCGCCAGGTCGCCCGCCGGCCAGATGTCGGTGCGGCCCTCTGCGAACAGCAGATAGACCTCTGCCGACCAGCGGCCGATGCCTTTCACGCGGACGAGCTGCGCGATCGCTTCCTCGTCGTCGGCGGGCAGGTCGGCCAGGTCGAGCCGGCCGCTGGTCACCTCCTCGGCAAGGCTGCGGGCATAGCTGGCCTTTTGGCGCGACAGGCCGGCGGCGCGGAGTTGCTCGTCGCTGGCGGCGGCGAGGATGGCCGGGTCCTCCGGGTTGCCGAGGACGGTGGAGAGTTTCAGCCAGACCGCGTTGGCGGAGGCGACGGAGACCTGCTGCCCGATGATGGTGCGCAGCAAGGTGCCGTAGCCGCGTTCGCGGATGCGGGGTTCGGGGTAGCCGACCCGTTGCAGCGCGGCGGCGATCGTCGGTTCGATCGCGGCGAGCGCATCCATGCTGTCGCGGATCTGCTCGGCGTTCAGCCCCATGATGCTTGATCCGGACAGGCGGGACCGGCAGAGCGGCGCGAAATCGCAAGGAGCATGATCATGGCCAAGCTTATCGTCGTCACGCGCGAGGGGGAAGAACGCGAGATCGAAGGGCAGGCCGGTTTTTCGGTGATGGAGGTCATCCGCGACGGCGGGATCGACGAGATCCTGGCGCTGTGCGGCGGATGCTGTTCGTGCGCGACGTGCCATGTGCATGTCGACCCGGCCTTTGCCGACAAGCTGCCGCCGATCGGACCGGATGAGGATGACCTGCTGGATTCGACCAGCGATCGCGACGCATTTTCGCGGCTGTCGTGCCAGTTGCCGTTCGGGCCGGCGTTCGACGGGATGCGGGTGCGGATCGCGGCGGAGGATTGATTCGTCTTTGCCCTCTCCCCCTCCGGGGAGAGGGGTTCGTTCACCTCGCCGCTACGGCGTAGAGCGCGATGGCGGCGGCGTTGGAGACGTTCAGGCTTTCGACCCGGTCGCTGATCGGCAGCTTGGCGAGTTCGTCGCAGTGCGTCTCGGTATTGGCGCGCATGCCTTCGCCCTCGGCACCGAGCACGATCGCGATGCGCTGACTGCCCATGGTCTGGGCGAGCGTCTGTTCGGCATGGCCGGTCAGGCCGATGCGCCAGAAGCCGGCCTCCGCGATTTCCTCCAGCGCGCGTGCGAGGTTCACGACGCGCACCCAGGGCACCGTTTCCAGCGCGCCCGAGGCGGCGCGCGCCACCGTGCCCGATTCGGGGGGCGAGTGGCGGTCCTGCGTGACGATGCCGAGCGCGTCGAACGCCGCGGCCGAGCGCAGGATCGCGCCGACATTGTGCGGGTCGGTCACCTGGTCGAGGATGATGAGCGGGCGCTGGTCGCCCTCACCCTGTTGCAAGAGGTCGCCCAGCCAGATGTCCTCCAGCGGATCGACGTCGATCACCAGCCCCTGGTGCGGCGCATCGCCAGGCACGAGGCGGCCGAGATCGGCGGCGTCGGCGAAGGTCACGGGGATGCTCGGATCGATCTCGGCATCCAGCTGGCGCAGCGCCTCGTGCGTGCCCCAGATCTTGCGCACGGTGCGCGCCGGGTTGGCGAGCGCGGCGGTGACCGCGTGGCGCCCCCAGAAGCGGGGGCGGTTCGCGATACCCGTGCTGGGGCGGTGCCCCCGGCGTCCGGTCTGTCGTGCCATCAGTCGTCATCGTCCGTATAAGCAAAGGGATCGGTCACCACCGGCTGCGTCGGCAGCGGCGGTCGCGGCAGCGCCTTGTCCGCATTTGCGGCACCAAGCAAGACACCGGCGAGAACGATCGAGGCCTGGCGCATATCCTCCGCCTTCAGATGGTCGAAGGTGTCGGCCGAACTGTGATGGATGCGGCTGCCATAATCCAGCGGGTCCTGGATGAACTGAAAGCCCTGCACGCCGATCGCCTGCATGAAGACATGGTCGGTGCCGCCGGTCGGGCGCAGCGCCACCGTGCCGGCGCCCATGCCGGCATAGGGCGCGAGCCATTCGCGCAAGGTCGGCACCGCCGCCGGGTTGTTCTCCGCATACAGGCCGCGCAGCTTGCCCGAGCCGTTGTCGATGTTGAAATAGGCGGCAAGGTCGCCGTAGCCGGGCAGGGGCGTCACCGGCCAGCGCTGTGTCCAGCCATAATAGCGGCGCAGCCCGGTCTGCGGCGCGTCGTCGGGGCGGCCGCGGGTCGCCAGATGCTTCTCAACATAGGCCATCGAGCCGAGAATGCCCTGTTCCTCGCCCGACCAGAGCGCGAAGCGGATCGTGCGGCGGGGGCGCTGGCCGGTGGCGGCGAGGATGCGGGCCGCCTCCATGATCATCGCCGAGCCCGCGGCGTTGTCGGCGGCGCCGTCGCCCGCCACCCAGCTATCCAGATGCGCGCCGGCCATGACATAGCCGGCCTTGGGATCGATGCCGGGGATTTCGGCGATGATGTTGTACGCGTTGACGTCCGTGTCGTCGTAGCGGACGTCGCTCAACACCTCGAGGGTGGGGGCGGTGCCCGACTTCGCAAGGCGGGCGAGGCGGCGATAATCCTCGGCGGCGAGTTCGACGCCGGGCACCTGCGGCGTTTCACCGCGGCCGAACAGATAGCCCTCGCCGTGGAGCAGCTTGCCGTCGCGATAGGACTGGGTGACATAGGCGACCGCACCCTCCGCCTTCAGAAAGGCGTCGAGCTTCTTGGCGAAGTCGAGGCGCTTCAGGCGGCGGTCGGCGGTTTCGGGGTCGTTGGTCGGTTGCACGAACACGTCGAGCTTGCCGAGATCCTCGCCCGACAGGCGACGGAAGGGCGGATTGCCGGGCTCGTCGCCGGTGCCGGGCAGCGTCACCATGACGATCTTGCCGTTCAGCTTGCCGCGCCACTGGTCGAAATCACGCTCGCGCTTCATCGGCGCGACGATGACGGGGGCGGTGACGGCGCCGTTCGTGGCGGGGGTCCAGGCGATCGGAATGGCGGTGAGGGCGAGCGGGCGGGGGGTGACCATGCGTACGCTGGCGCGCTCGATCGACCAGCCGCGGCCGAATTCGAAGCCCTCCTTGTGGACGTTCTTCAGACCCCATTCGCGGAACTTGCCGGCGGTCCAGTCCTCGGCGCGGCGCATCGCGGGGCTGTTGGTCATGCGCGGGCCGATCACGTCGGTCAGATGCTGCGCGGTGACCATGACCTGACTGTGATTCGTGCCTTCGTCGATGATGCGGTTCACCGAACCGCGATCCTGCGCGACGGCGGGCGAGAAGGCCGCCACCGCGGCGGCGGTGACGAGCAACAGGCGCTTCATGAAGATCCCCCTGAAAGATTGTTGCGCCGGACGCTAAGCATCTGCCGCACCGTGTGCAAGCGTCCAGACCCCCCGACCCAAACCCCGTCACCCAAACCCCGTTGACAGGGCGGCATCGAATCGGCATTGGGCGCCCTCGCTCTTCGGGAGCGACACCCCGGAAGGGTGGCCGAGTGGTTAAAGGCAGCAGACTGTAAATCTGCCCGCGTGAGCGTACACTGGTTCGAATCCAGTCCCTTCCACCATTATCGCCGATGGGCTATGCGTGTGTCGGCGTCGAATGCGGGCGGGTATAGCACAATGGTAGTGCAGCAGCCTTCCAAGCTGAATACACGGGTTCGATTCCCGTTACCCGCTCCAACTTTCCCCCATCGATGACCGATGCCTTGCGGCGTGACGCGGCTTCACGCGATGCTTACCAAATGCCGGTTATGCCGGGTGCCATGCTGCACGATCCCACGCTCCAGCCTTGTGCAAAAAGGCCCGCATCGGCGGTGAGCCATGGTGTCGGCCTCGCCGGTCTGGCCGGCGCGGTGGCGTGGATCGCGACGGCGCGCGCGCTGCACCTGGACGGGCCTTATGCGGCGCTGGTCAATCTGGTGGCGTGCGGCGTGCCGATGGTGTTGTGGCTGCTGATCGTGGACAAGGTGCACCGGCGGCCATCGACCGGCCTCGACTGGGGGATGCGCAAAGCCTGGCGCGACACGCTGGACATCAGCCTGACCAAGCTGGCCGGTCTGTGGGCGACCTGGGGCGGGATCGCGATCATCTATGCCACCGGGCGATTCTATTGGCAGGGGCATTTCGCCTTTGCCATGTGGTGCTTCACCCATGCCGCCCCGGTGCTGCTCGTCGCATCGATCGCCTATGTGCTGTGGATCGACCGCTATCTGGTCGCGCCGCGCGACGGGGCGTGGCACCTGGGGGCGTGGCTGACCGGACAAAGCGGGGTCGATCGCGATGCCATTTACGGTCATTTGCGCGCCTGGGGCGTGAAGGCGTTCTTTCTGGCGTTCATGGTGGCGGTCGTGCCGCCGGGGTTCGGCGAGTTCGTGCGCGGCGATACGGCCACCGTGCTGCACGATCCGGTCGCGCTGGCGAACTGGCTGATCACGCTGATGTTCCTGATCGACGTGGCGTTTGCGACCGTCGGCTATGTGCTGACGATGCGGCCGCTGGATGCGCATATCCGTTCCGCGACGCCCTATGCGGCCGGGTGGACGGCGGCGCTGATCTGCTACCCGCCGTTCATCCTGATGTCGGATGGCGGTCCGCTGGATTACCGGCCGGGCACCGCCGAGTGGAGCCACTGGTTCGCCGGGCATCCGGTGATCCTGAGCGTGATCGGCGCGGTGCTGGTCGCGCTGACCGCCATCTATGCCTGGGCGACGGTGGCGTTCGGCGTGCGCTTTTCGAACCTGACCCACCGGGGCATTCTGACCCATGGGCCCTACGCCTTCTCCCGGCATCCGGCCTATCTGTCGAAGAACCTGTTCTGGTGGATTTCAACGATCCCGGTCCTGTCGACGGGCAGCGTGGTGGATGCGGGGCGGGCGACGATCCTGCTGGGGGTGGTCAGCGGGGTCTATTACTGGCGGGCCAAGACCGAGGAGCGGCATCTGGGCGCCGATCCGGAGTATGTGGCGTATAGCGCGTGGATGACGCGGTATGGGGCGGTGCCGCGGTTTTTCGGGTGGGTGAGGCGGGGCAGCTAGATCGAAGGGCCGTCGCCTGTGGCGGCCCCTCACCCTTCCGCGGCTTTGCCGCTCCCTCTCCCGGAGGGGAGAGGGGTAGAAGTCAGAAGCTTTCCTCTGCGTAGACCCTCGACAGGTCGCCGTTCCAGGCGCCGTTGTAGCGGTCGAGCAGCGTCTGGGCGGGGACCTTGCCGGTGCGGACGATTTCGCGCAGCGGATCGAGGAAGCCGGTTTCGTTGTCGCCGGCGCCGTTGAAGCGGGCGCGGGCGGCAAGGCCGGCATGGGCGATGTCGAGCACCGGCGCGGCGATGTCGCGCAGGCGTCCGCCGCCGGGGATGGGGGCACCCAGCGCCTGGGCGGGAACCGCGTCGCGCAGCGCCTGGCGTTCGTCCAGCGTCCAGTGCTTGACCATGTCCCATGCCGCATCCAGCGCGGCATCGTCGTAGAGCAGCCCGACCCAGAGCGCCGGCAGCGCGCAGATGCGGTTCCATGCGCCGCCATCGGCGCCCCGCATCTCCAGAAAGGTCTTGAGCCGCACTTCGGGAAAGGCGGTGGAGAGATGGTCGTTCCAGTCGTCCAGCGTCGGTTTCTCGCCGGGCAGGACGGAGAGTTCGCCCTTCAGGAAATCGCGGAACGACAGGCCAGCCGCGTCGATATACCGGCCGTCGCGGTAGACGAAGTACATCGGCACATCGAGCATATAGTCGGCGTAGCGTTCATAGCCGAAGCCGTCCTCGAACACGAAGGGCAGCATGCCGGTGCGCGCGGGATCGGTATCCGACCAGATATGGCTGCGATAGGACAGCAGGCCGTTGGGCTTGCCCTCGGTAAAGGGCGAGTTGGCGAACAACGCGGTGGCGAGCGGTTGCAGGGCCAGGCCGACGCGGAACTTCTTGGCCATGTCGGCCTCGGACGCATAGTCGAGATTCACCTGGATCGTGCAGGTGCGCAGCATCATGTCGAGGCCGAGGCTGCCGACGCGCGGCATGTGGCGGCGCATGATGTCGTAGCGCCCCTTGGGCATGATCGGCAATTCGGTGCGCGTCTTGTCCGGCCACATGCCGAGGCCGAGGAAACCGATCCCCAGCGTCTCGCCCGCGGCCTTGACCTGGGCGAGATGGCGGCCGGTTTCCGCACAGGTCTGGTGCAGATTGTCGAGCGGGGCGCCCGACAGCTCGAACTGGCCCGCGGGCTCCAGGCTGACCGTGCCGTCGCTGCCGGCGAGCGCGATGACCTTGCCGCCTTCCTCGACCGGCTGCCAGCCATATTGGGTCAGCTCGCCGAGCAGGGCGCGGATGCCCGATGGTTCGTCATAGGACGGGGCATGGTGGTCGCCGAGCGCATAGACGAATTTCTCATGCTCGGTACCGATCCGCCAGCGGTCGCGCGGTTTCTCGCCGCGGGCGAAGCTCTGGATGAGCTGATCGCGCGATTCGATGGGATCGCTCTTGCTGGCCGAGGCGGATTTGGTCGTCATGAACGGGCCCTTACGCGCGGGCGCGGGCACGCGCCATAGGGTGAATCAAGCCCAGTCGCCTGATACTCCCATCCACAAGGCGACAGCGGCGGCGGCGGCGGTGTCGGCGCGCAGGATGCGCGGGCCAAGACCGATGCCGACGGCCTGGGGCAGGGCGCGAATCGCGTCGCGCTCATCGGCGTCGAAGCCGCCTTCGGGGCCGATCAGGATGGCGGCCGGGCCGGGGTGCGCGGCAAAGGCGGCGGCCGCGGGGGTGCCGCCGGTCTCGTCCGCGAAGAACAGGGTGCGCTCCTGCGGCCAGTCGCGCAGCAGGGCGGGCAGTTTCACCGGCTCGACCAGTTCGGGCAGCGCGGTGCGGGCGCATTGCTCGGCCGCCTCGATCATATGGGCGCGCAGTCGCTCGGTATTGGGCTTGTCCACCACGGTGCGGCGGGTGACGACGGGGGTCAGGCGGGCGACGCCCAGTTCGCACGCCTTTTCCGCCATCCAGTCGACCCGGTTCTTCTTGAGCGGTGCGGCGCACAGCCAGAGATCGGGCACGGGTTCGCGCGGGCGCAGCAGCTCGGTCACGTCCAGCGTCAGGTCGCGCTTGCCCGTCATGGCGGCGATGCCCAGCCATTCGCCGGTGCGATCGTCGAACAGCTTGACCGGATCGCCGACCCTGATGCGCATCACGGACAGGAGGTAATGGGCGGCGGGGCCGTCGATGCGGACGGTGCCGGGGGCGAGCGGCTGGTCGATGAACAGGCGCGGCGTCGATTGCGGCGGCCAGGCGGGGGTGGCGGGCATGGCGGTGCCTTTACACGCCCGACGCACCTTTTCGAAGCCTGCGCGTTCTGCCCAGCTATGGGAAAACATTACGATCGCGATCTCGCCGCGCTGCAACTGGCGCTTGTCCGCACGCAGGCCGCGATGACGCATTCGGGCGAGCGGGTCGTGCTGGTGCTGGAAGGGCGCGACGGCGCGGGCAAGGACGGCGCGATCAAGCGGATCACCGAGCATCTGTCGGTCCGTTCGACGCGGGTCGTGGCGCTGCCCAAGCCATCCGACCGGGAGCGGACGCAGTGGTATTTCCAGCGTTATGCCACGCATCTGCCGGCAGCCGGCGAGTTCGTGATCTTCAACCGGTCCTGGTACAACCGGGCCGGGGTGGAGGTGGTAATGGGCTTTTCCACCGCCGCCGAGCAGGAGGCGTTCCTGCGCGATGCGCCCGATTTCGAGCGGATGCTGGTGGAAAGCGGCATCAAGCTGGTCAAGCTGTGGCTGGACATCGACAAGGACGAACAGGCCGATCGGCTGGAGGCGCGGCGTACCGACCCACTCAAGATGCTGAAGGTGTCCGACATGGATGCGGTGGCGCAGGACAAATGGGCGGACTATTCGGCGGCGCGCGACACCATGCTGACCCGCACGCATACGCCGCTCAGCCCCTGGTATTGCGTGCGGGCGAACAGCAAGAAGGCGGCGCGGCTGGCGATCATGCGCCACCTGCTGAAAAGCGTCGCGCCGGCCGAGATCGCCGATACGGTGAAGGCACCCGATCGCGAGGTGCTGTTCCCGTTCGACATCGACGCGATCACCGACGGCCGGCTGGCCAGGTAGGACCGGTCAGCGACGGCGGCGGCGGATCAACACCCACGCGACGACGATCACCGCCGCGACCAGCAGCGCGACGCCGCCGATCAGCCCGGCGACGCGCAGGATCGCCCAGAACAACGCTTCGACGAAACGGCCGACCGCGACCGACAGGCCGATCATGCGGGAAGGGGGGCAGGGGACGGCATCGTGCCACCATAGCCGCACGCGCCCTTGCGTACCACGTGCCACGCCCATAACCCGTTGCGCATGCAGATCGACATCGTTCCCGACAGCGAGCATCGCGGCCTGGTGGGCCGCCTGCCACCGACCATGCGCGGGCTGGCGCTGCTGGCGCGGTTCGACCGGCCGATCGGGTGGTGGTTGCTGTTCTGGCCCGGGGCGTGGGGCGTGGCGCTGGCGGGAGGCGCGATGCAGCGGTGGTCGCTCATCCTGTGGCTGCTGCTGGGGTCAATCGCGATGCGGGGGGCGGGGTGCGTGTTCAACGACATCGTCGACCGCGATCTGGACGCGCAGGTGGCGCGGACGCGCGCACGGCCCATCCCCAGCGGGCTGGTGTCGATGAAGCTGGCCTGGGCGTGGCTGGTGGCGCTCAGCCTGATCGGGCTGGTGGTGCTGGTGCAGTTGCGCCCGCTGGCGGCCGGGGTGGCACTGGCCAGTCTGGCGCCGGTGGCGGCCTACCCGTTCATGAAGCGGATCACCTGGTGGCCGCAGGCCTGGCTGGGGCTGGTATTCTCGTGGGCGGCGCTGGTCGGGTGGGCGGAGGTGGCGGGCGACCTCGCGGCGCCGTTGTGGCTGCTCTATGCCGGGTCGATCGCGTGGGTGATTGGATATGACACCATCTATGCCTTGCAGGACCGGGAGGACGATGCCCTGATCGGGGTGCGGTCCTCGGCGCTGCGCATGGGGTCGCGGGTGAAGGCGGGGGTGGCGCTGTTCTACCTGGTCGCGCTCCTGTGCTGGGCGGGGGCGGTGTGGATGGTCAGGCCCGATCCGCTGGCGCCGGTCGCGCTGGTGCCGGTGGCGGGGCATCTGGCGTGGCAGGTGGCGACGCTGACGCCGGACGACGGGGCGGGCGCGCTGCACCGCTTCCGCTCCAACCGCTTTGCCGGGCTGTTGATGTTCCTGGCATGCTTCGTGGTGGGCACCGCAGGGTAGCAACGGGGCCGGGCACCCCCTAAGTGCTCCTTATGCTGACCCCCGACCAGGCCCGCGACCGGGCACATGACATCGTCTCCCGCGCCCGCGCCGCCGGCGCCGATGCCGCCGATGCGGTGTTTGCCGCCGATGCCGCGCTGGACGTGTCGGTGCGGCTGGGCAAGCTGGAGGATGTCGGGCGCTCCGAAAGCGAGGAGCTGGGCCTGCGCGTCTTTGTGGGGCGGCGATCGGCGAGCGTTTCCACCTCCGACCTGTCGGGCGATGCGTTCGACCGGATGGTGGAGCGCGCGCTGGCCATGGCGCGCGAGGCGCCGGAGGACCCCTGGGCCGGCCTGGCGCCGCACGACCGGCTGCTGCACGGCACGCCGCCGCTGCTCGACCTGGACGATGGCGGCGAGGCGAGCCCGGAATCGCTGCGCGATGCCGCGCTGGCGGCGGAGGATGCGGCGCTGGCGGTGGCAGGGGTGACCAATTCGGAAGGCGGCGGCGCCTCCGCCTCGCGCAGCGTCTATGCGCTGGCGACGAGCCACGGCTTTGCCGGCGGCTATGCGGCGACCGGATACGGCGTGTCGGTGGCCGTGCTGGCCGGTGAGGGCGGGGCGATGCAGCGCGATTACGCGCATCACGGCGCGCGGCGGCGGCGGCATCTGGACGCGCCTGACGCGATCGGGCGACTGGCGGGCGAACGGGCGGTGGCGCGGGTTGATCCGGGCAAGCTGGCAAGCGGGCCGATGCCGGTGGTGTTCGATCGACGCGTCGGATCCTCGCTGGTCGGGCATCTGATCGGGGCGATCGCCGGGGCCGCGATCACGCGGCGCACGAGCTTCCTGCTGGACGGGCTGGGCACGCAGGTGCTGTCGCCGGGGATCGCGATCCTGGACGATCCGCACCGGCCGCACGGGTTGCGCTCGCGGCCGTTCGACGGCGAGGGGCTTCCGGTATCGCCGACCGAGATCGTGGTGGACGGGGTATTGCAGACCTGGCTGCTCGATTCGGCATCCGCCCGGCAATTGTCGCTGGAGCCGACCGGCCATGCCGCGCGCGGCGTCGGCGGCGCGCCGGGCGTGTCGACCAGCAACCTCTATATGGCGGCGGGCCATGTTCCGGTCGAGACGCTGATCGCCGACATCGCCGATGGCGTCTACGTCACCGAGTTGATCGGACAGGGCGTGAACGGCGTGACCGGCGACTATAGCCGCGGGGCCGCGGGCTTTCGCATCGTGAATGGCGGGATCGCCGGGCCGGTTGCGGAGTTCACCATCGCAGGCAACCTGAAGGAGATGTTCCGCGCGATGACCCCGGCCAACGATCTGGAATTCCGCCACGGCATCAACGTGCCGACGCTGCGCGTCGACGGGATGACGATCGCGGGTGGCTGATCCGGTCTCCGCCGCTCTGACCCCGGCGGTCGCGGAGATCGCGCGCGAGGCCGGTGCCATGGCGATGGCGCGCTGGGGCGGCGAGTTTCGCCGCTGGGAAAAGGTGCCCGGCAGCCCGGTGTGCGAGGTCGACCTGGATGTCGACGCGATGCTGCGCGCACGGCTGATGGCGTTGTTGCCCGAGGCGGGATGGCTGTCCGAGGAAACCGCGGATCGCCCCGACCGGCTGGCGCGGCGGCACGTGTGGGTGGTCGATCCGATCGACGGGACGCGCGACTATATTCGCGGGCGACCCGGCTGGGCGGTGTCGATCGCGCTGATCGAGGATGGTCGGCCGGTGATCGGCGTGCTGGACGCACCGGCACGCGAAGAAGCCTGGGTCGCCGCGATCGGGCAGGGCGCAACGCGCAATCGCGGGCGGATCGCGGTGGGCGAGCGGCACGACATGGCGGGGGCGCGGGTGCCGGTGGACGTGCTGCCCAAGGCGGACCGCGACCTGGTGGCGGTGGCCAAGCCCAATTCGATCGCGCTGCGCATCGCGATGGTCGCGGCGGACGAAGCCGATCTGGTGGCGACGATGCGGTGGGGCAATGAGTGGGATGT
>NZ_JALNUQ010000062.1:0-22995 GCF_026540875.1 Sphingomonas sp. GM_Shp_2 | reverse complement strand
GGGAACCGGGCGGCGGGCGGGCGGCGGCTGGCGGCGGACGACAGCGTACCGGTGCGCGCGGTGGTGGCGCATCACGATCCGGCGCGCGACTATCAACTGGGCGTGCAGCATGCGCGGCGGCCGGGCAGCGGCGTGCGCGAGGTGCGGCTGGACCTGCCCGCGGCGATCCCGGCGGGGGAGGCCAAGACGCTGGCAAACGCACTGCTGGCGCGGGCGGAGGGCGCGCGGATGCGACGCACGGTGACGCTGGACGCGGACCATATGGGCATCGGCCCGGGCGACACGGTGCGGATCGCGGGCGAGGACGGCGTGTGGCGCGTCACCGAGGCGGCGGTGGAGGCGATGGTGGTGCGGCTGGAACTGGTGCCGCTGGTCCCTGCCGGCGTGGCGCTGTCCGCCGCATCGGGCCGGCATGCCGGCGCCGCGGACCGGGTTGCGGGGGCGACGCGGCTGGCGGTGTTCGAGACGCCGGCGCTGGACGATGCGGTGCTGGCCGCGCCGCGGCTGACGGTGGCGGCGGCGGGGGGCGCGGGATGGCGCTCCGCCAGCCTGCACTACAGCCTGGACCAAGGGGCAAGCTGGGTGGCGGCGGGGATGACCGCGGCGCCTGCGGTGATGGGAACGATCGTGGCGCTTTCGCCGGGGGGATCGGCGGCGCTGGTCGACGACCGGGCGGCCCTTGTCGTCCATGTCGAGGGGCGGTTGCACGATGCCGATGATGCGGCGCTGGACGGGGGCGCGAACCTGGCGCTGCTGGGGGACGAACTGATCCAGTTCGCGCGGGGCGTCGCGGCCGGTGGCGGCCGCTGGCGGCTGGAGGGGCTGCGTCGTGGCCTGCGGGGTACGGAGGCGGCGATCGGCCGGCAGCGGCCCGGCGACCGCTTCATCCTGCTGGAGGCGGGCGCGGCGCGGACGATCGACCTGCCGGTCGCGGCGCTCGGTCGCCGGGTGGACGTGATGGCGCACGGGGTGGGTGACGGCATCGAAGGGGTGACCGCCAGCGTGCTGATCACAGGCGCCTCCGTCCGGCCGCCAATGCCGGTCGGTGCGCGTCAGCACAGGCTGGCGGACGGACGGGTGGCGATCGCCTGGACACGCCGTAGCCGGGCGGGTTGGCGCTGGCTGGACGGTGTCGACGTGCCGCTGGGCGAAGAGCGCGAAGCCTATCGGGTGAGCGTGAACGGAACGGAGGTGGACACGGCGGAACCGCGGCTGGACGTCGACGCACCGCCGGGCACGGTGGTCACGATACGCCAGCGCGGCACGCTGGCGGAATCGCCGCCGCTGGTGCTGACGATCACGTGAACGGGGAAAAGGGGAGGAACGGGGCATGACGGAGATGAGTGCGCGGATGCGGTTGCCGTTGCTGGCGGCGGGGCAGGCGCAAAAGGAGGTCACGCACAACGAGGCGCTGGCGCTGATCGACCTGGCGGTACAGCCGGCGGTGGTGGAGGTCGGGCGCAATGCGCCGCCGGCCGCACCCGTACCGGGGGAGGCATGGGTGATCGGGCGGACGCCGGAAGGTGCCTGGGCCGGGCATGCCGACGCGCTGGCGGGGTGGACCGGGGGCGGGTGGCGCTTCGTGGTTCCCTGGGCCGGGTTCGCAGTATGGAACCGGGCGGATCGCAGCCCGGCACGGTTCGATGGCGAGGCCTGGCGGAGGGCGGGGCCGGTGCCGGTGATCGGTGCCCCGGCGGGCGGCGACGTGATCGATGCCGAGGCGCGCGTGGCGATCGGTTCCATGCTGGCGCTGATGCGGGCGCATGGCTGGATCAGCGGCTGACCCGCGGCCGCTTACGTAGAGGTAATCCGGCGGAGTGATCGTTTCGTCGCCAGTCCAGAACGGTCCGGCTGCCGACGAAAGTTGTGCCTTTCGAGCAACACCTTGCGGTTTTTGTCAGCTTGCACGGAAACCAACCCTCCGATAGTGAGTTTGCGCTGTCCGTAGTGACAACCAAGAAAGGGGACTATGATGCGGAAGATTGCCATTGTTCTGGCACTCGCCTCCACCGCTCTGGCTTCGCCCGCCCTCGCCCGCGACAAGTCGTGGTACGTAGGCGTCGAAGGCGGTGCGATGATCGTCGAAGATATCGATTATGATATCACCGGCTCGCGCACCGGCGTGGCTAGCGTCGACCATGATTACGGCTACGACGTCGATGCCGTGATGGGTTATGATTTCGGCGGTTTCCGCCTCGAAACCGAGGTCGGCTATCGCAAGGCAACCGTGGACGGCTTCTCGTCGACCACGCTGACCAACACCGGCATCGGTGCGGGCACCGTTGCAGCGGGCAACTATGACGTTGCCGGCGGTTCCAGCTCGGCGCTCAGCTTCATGCTGAACGGCCTGCTCGACTTCGGTGAAGACGACTCGATCCAGGGCTTTGTCGGCGGCGGCGTCGGCGTTGCACGCGTCAAGGCGAACTACGCGCTGAACCAGCGTGCAGACTTCCTGGACGACTCGGACACGGTCTTCGCATGGCAGGCTCTTGCGGGTATCCGCGCGCCGCTGAGCGAGAACCTGGACGCGACGCTGAAGTATCGCTTCTTCAACGCCGAGAACGTCCGTCTGGTCGACATCGCGAACAACACGCATGACGGTCGTTTCCGGTCGCACTCGATCCTGGGTGGCCTGACCTACAACTTCGGTGAGCCGACGCCTCCGCCGCCGCCGCCGCCGCCGCCGCCGCCGCCGCCTCCTCCTCCGCCTCCGCCGCCGCCGCCGGCTCCGGAAGTGGTGTGCTCGCCGGGTCCGTTCATCGTGTTCTTCGAGTGGGACAAGTCGGACATCACCCCGGAGGCCGCGTCGATCCTCGACAACGCCGTCACGCAGTACCAGTCGTGCGGCAACGCACAGGTCATGCTGGCCGGTTACACCGACACCTCGGGCGCCGCGCAGTACAATGTGGGCCTCTCGCAGCGTCGTGCAGACGCGGTGAAGGCGTACATGACCTCGCGTTCGATCCCGGACGGCGTGATCTCGACGGAAGCGTTCGGCGAAACCCGCCTGCGCGTCCAGACCGCCGACGGCGTGCGCGAAGTGCAGAACCGTCGCGTGGAAGTCACCTACGGGCCCGGCTCGGGCCAGTAAGCCCAGCCAGCCTTTGGCTGACACGCGAGAGGGAGGTCGACGCAAGTCGGCCTCCCTTTTGTTTTGCGGGCCTCAGGGAGCGGCATGTCGATGGCCCGGAAAGGGCGTCCTGAGCGCGCTTCGGCTGCCCGGCCCGCTTGGGACAAGATGACATCCCCCTCGGCCCGTTCCTGTCGAAGCGAGATGGGGTTCGGGCGTATCCGGAGCGCGTATCGATAGCGCTGCATTCGGCAACATCTCCGATACACCGTCTCGGTGCGCGGCGTTGCCGCTTCCCGACGTTGATCCGCGGCGGACGGGGTTTGAATCGACCCTATGTCACCGGACTTCGGCCATCGCGGATGGAGCCTTTCATGTTCGATCCATCCCCTGACCTTTGCCGACGCGCGCTGCTGGCGGGCATGATCGCGGCACCGGTGGTTGGCGCGCGCCAGGCCATGGCAGCACCGCGCAATCTTGCGGACCTTGCCGCTGATCTGGAGCGGCGGATCGGCGGCCGTCTGGGCGTGGCCCATTTCGTGCCACGGACGGGGATGTTGCGCGGCCATCGGCTGGAGCAGCGCTTCCCCATGTGCAGCACGTTCAAGCTGCTCGCCGTCGCGGCGATCCTGACACGGGTCGACGGACGCCGCGATCATCTGGATGCGCGCGTGGCGGTGCGCGAGGCGGACCGGGTCGCGCATGCGCCGGTCACCGGGCCGCATATCGGGGGCACGATGACCCTGGCCGATCTTTGTGCGGCGGCGATGCGGGAGAGCGACAACGTCGCTGCGAACCTGTTGCTGCGGCGACTGGGCGGGCCCGCGGGGATCACCGCCTATGCGCAGAGCCTGGGCGATCGGGCGACACGGCTCGACCGGTGGGAACCCGATCTGAACAGTGCGCTGCCCGGCGATTCGCGTGATACGACCACCCCCGCAGCGATGGCACGGCTGGCGGGTCGGATCCTGGAGGGGGACAGTCTGCGTCCCCCATCCCGTGCGTTGCTGCGACGATGGATGACGCAGACGCGCACCGGCCTGCCCCGCATCCGCGCGGGTCTTCCCGACAGCTGGAGCGTCGGCGACAAGACGGGCAGCGGCGCCAACGGCACGGCCAACGACGTCGCATGGTTCCACGCGCCCGGCCGCGACCCGGCGATACTCGCCATCTTCCTGACGGATACGCAGGCAAGTGCCGCGGCGCGCGATGCGGTGTTCGCCACCATCGCGCGGCACGTCGCCGCGCGGCGCTGATGCCTTATGCCAGCGCGGGAGCCAGCCAGGCCGGTATCAGCGCGTCACCCAATGCCTCCACCCGGCGATGTTCCACCATCAGGCCGAGTTCGGGATAGGTGGCGCGTGTGCGGTCGCCCGCCTCGCCGAGCGGCGCGACGATCAGGCGGCGGTTGACCTTGGACCGGTGATGCATCCGCGCGGTATTCTCCTGCCCGACATAACAGCCCTTGGTGAAGCTGACGCCGTTCAACTCGCGGGCATTGCATTCCAGCCACAGGGTTTCGCCCGCGCCGAGTTCGCCCACCCCTTCGGTGACGCCGAGGCGAAGGCGATGCGCGTCCCAGCCTTGCGCCGCCACGCCCGCGGGGGCGAGCCAGCGATGGCCGAGCGCGGCGAGGCGTGGATCGGGCACACCGCGGTCGCCCTGCACGCTCCAGTGCACCGCCAGATCGGTGCGTTCGATGGTGATCGCGCGGCGCAGGCGATATAGTGCGAGGCGGCGCGACAACGCCTCCGCCTGATCCGCCTCCGCATCGATCAGCACCGCATCCTCGTCCGCCCAGAGCAGGAAATCGAACAGGACCTTGCCCTGGGGGCTGAGCAGCGCGGTCCATTGCGGCGTCTGCGGGGTGAGCAGCGCGACGTCCTGCGTCACCAGCCCCTGCAGGAAGCCGCGAACATCGTCGCCGGACAGGCGCAGCACGGCGCGGGTTTCAAGGGTCGTTCCCGGGGTGGTCTCGTTCATGCCCTCAAGGTAGGAGGGCGCACGCAACCGTGAAAGGCCCGGCCATGACGACGTTCGACCTCACCCTCACCGGCGGCACCGTGCACACCCCCGGTGGCCCCATCCGCGCCGATGTCGGGGTGCGGGACGGGCGGATCGTCCATATCGGGTCGGTGGGCGATGCGGGGCGCCGCGTCGATTGCACCGGGCTCGACATCCTGCCCGGCGTGATCGACACGCAGGTGCATTTCCGCGAGCCCGGCCTGGTCCACAAGGAGGATCTGGCGAGCGGCAGCCGCGCGGCGGTGATGGGCGGCGTGACCGCGGTGTTCGAAATGCCCAACACCAAGCCGAACACCGATTCAGCCGAGGCGATCGCCGACAAGCTGTCCCGCGCCAAGGGCATGTATTGCGACCATGCCTTTTATGTCGGCGCGACGCACCACAATCCGCAGGCGCTGGCCGAGCTGGAACGGATGCCGGGCACTGCGGGGGTGAAGATCTTCATGGGCGCCTCCACCGGCGACCTGCTGGTCAGCGACGATGAAACGCTCAGCGAGGTGCTGCGTCACGGGGCGCGCCGCGTCGCGATCCATGCCGAGGACGAGGACCGGATGAACTCGCGCCTGTCCGAACGGATCGATGGCGATCCCGCCTCGCACCCCGTATGGCGCGACGACGAGAGCGCCTTGCTGGCCACGCGTCGCATCCTGCGGCTGGCGCGCGAGGCGGGGCGGCGCATCCATATCCTGCACGTCACCACGCCCGCCGAACTGGAATATATCGCCGGGCACAAGGACATCGCGACCTGCGAGGTGACGCCGCAACACCTGACGCTGGCGGGCGAAGAGGCGTATCCGCGCCTCGGCACCTGGGCGCAGATGAACCCGCCGATCCGCTCGGGCGCGCACCGCGACGGCCTGTGGCACTGGCTGAACCAGGGCGTGCCCGACGTCATCGGTTCCGACCATGCGCCGCACACGGTGGAGGAAAAGGCCAAGCCCTATCCGCAGTCGCCCAGCGGCATGCCCGGGGTGCAGACGCTGCTGCCGCTGCTGCTCGACCATGCCGCTCACGGCCGGCTGACCCTGCAACGCGTGATCGAGCTGACCAGCGCGGGTGCGCAGCGCGTGTTCGGCATCGTCGGCAAGGGGCGGATCGCGGCGGGCTATGACGCCGACTTCACGATCGTCGACCTGAAGAAGCGGTGGACCGTCGAAGAGCCGTGGCTGCAATCGCGCTGTGGCTGGTCGCCCTTCACGGGCGTGGAGCTGACCGGCAAGCCGATCGGCACGATCGTCCGCGGCCAGATGGCGATGTGGGAAGATACGCTGGCCGACGCGCCGACCGGCGCGCCGATCAAGTTCGAATCGGTGGCGTTCGGCTGATCGTGCGGGGCGGGGGAGCGGATGGCTCCCCCGGCCGGATCAGAAGGGCAGCCAGCGCGAATTGTGGGTGAAGTTCATATAGCCGACATTCACGCCCGCGCGCCAGCCGACGCCCAGGCGCACCGGGATCAGCACGACGTTGCCGCGGCGCAAATAGGTGGCGGCGAACCCGCCGACGAAATACAGCCGGCCCTCCGCGGCCGGGAAGCGGTGGAACAGCTCCTCGGTGTCGTAGAGGTTGTAGACGAGGACGAAGACCTTGTTGGCATCGCCACCGATATCGAAGCCGAGCGACGGACCGGTCCAGTAGACCGGCATCTGGCCCTCCACCTTGTGCGTCATGATGCCCGATCCGTAGCGGACGCCGACGACGAACGCGCCGGAGGCTTCGCGGCCGGCGATATAGGCGTTGGGGCGGCCCTGTTCCTTCAGGATGCGCTCCAACATCCCGCCCAGGCCTTCCGCGCCCTTGCCGAACACGCCCTCGCCCGCTGCCAGCAGGTCGTCCCGCTCGAAGGTTTCGGAGGCTTGGGTGGTGGCGGTGGCGCGGGCCTCCGATCCGCTCTGGCCGGTGGTGGCGGGCGGCGGCGGTGATGGCGTATCCTGCGGCGGTACCGGGGCGGGCTGCGCAGGGCGCGAGGGCGTGGTGGCGCGCGGCGGCGGCGACGGCTGCGTCTGCAGGTCGCTGTCGATCGCCTGATTGGGATCGATGGTGCGCACCTGCGCCGTGCCGGGCCCGCCGGCGGCCATCAGCGCGGTGGCCGCTGCGATCCAGATGCTCCGCTTCACTTCACACTTCCCCCGCTAGACGGCATGGGCACAAGCTTAACCAGCCCGGGCCTTGCGACGCAATGAACGACGTTTGCGCTGATACCGCAATTTCTCGTCGCAATGGGTGCAAGTCCTGGTTGATCGCCTCCCCCGGCCCCGCTATAGCCGCGGCTCGCCGCATCCGGAGACGTGGGTGAGTGGCTGAAACCAACGCTTTGCTAAAGCGTCGTACGGGAAACCGTACCGAGGGTTCGAATCCCTCCGTCTCCGCCAGCGGCCCCGCCCTTCAATAGCGTACCGACAGCGATGCCAGCACCGAGCGCGGGGTGCCGGGGTAGATCCATTGTGCGCTGTAGCTGCTTTGCGCATAGGTCTGGTTCAGGATGTTATCGACCTCGATACGCGCGGTGATCCGGTCGGTCAGCGCGTATCCGATGCTTGCCTTTGCTTTCACATAGCCGTCCAGGCGCAGGTCGCTGCCGTCCAGCGCCGCGGCGCGGGGGCCGACATAGCTGGCGCCGGCCGCGAGATCGACATGCTGCGCCCCCACGGGCACCGTTGCGAACAGTTGCAGCGTACCGGCATGGCGAGGCACGTTCAGCACGTCGGAGCTGGGGATGTTCGGGTCGCGCGCCTTTGCATCGGTAAAGGCGTAGTTGCCGATCAGCCGTACCCCGCGCGCCAGGTCGACCTCGCCGTCGAACTCCACGCCCTGCGAGCGGATGCGCCCGGTGGTGAGGAAGTTCGGTTCCGCCAGATCGGTGACCAGCACGTTCTGCTTGGAAACGTGGAACCAGCTTGCCGCGGCACGGAAGGCCGGCAGCACGACCTTGGCGCCGACCTCCCACCCGCGACCGGTTTCGGGGGCGAAGGGAAGGCCGTTGCGATCGACGCTGGAATTGGCGCGGAACCCCTCGCCCCAATTGGCGTGGAAGGCGAAGCGGGGATCGGGGCGGAAGCGCACGCCGCCGCGAAATTCGAGCGGGTTGCGCGTCAGCCGGCTGATGCGGCCGGCAATCTTGTTGTCGATCGTCTGGTTCAGATTTTCATAGCGCATGCCGCCCACGACGCTGAAGCTGTCGGTGACCTCCCACATGTCCTGCGCATAGGCGGCGACCGACTTGCGTCGCTCCGCCGTGACGGTGAAGGGGACAAGCGGGCCCGCCGTGCCGCCATAGACGGGATTGAAGACATCGATTGGGTAGGGATTGGCGGCGCTGGGGCGGAAGCGTTCCTGATAGGTGTCGAAATCCAGGTCGTAGAGCGTCACGCCGAAGCTCGGCCGATGCAGGCCGAGCAGATCGACGGTGCCACGCATCTCCGCCCGCCCCGACCAGTCGGTCAGGTTCCAGTCGCGATAGCGACGCTGGCGCCGTACGACGCCGTTCACCGGTAGCGACGATGTCTCGGTGGAGAAGCCGCGGATCGTGGCGTCGCGGTAAGCCGCACCGCCCACTATCGTCCAGCTTCCGCCCAGATCCTGTTCCAGCGTCACCTCATGCCGCCAGTTGGTGGAGGATACGCGGCCGTCCGCCGGCTCGCCCAGGAAGCGCCGGCGCGACACGGCCTCCGCATCGTTGCCGATCGCCGGGATGCCGCGGTCGAAGGGTGAGCGGAACTCGATATATTCGCCCTGATAGGTGAGGGTCGTGCCGTCGAGGGGGCGCCAGCTCGCCGAGGGCGCGAACAGGCGGCGGCGCAGGTCGACATAATCGCGAAAGCCGTCGCTGTTCTCGATCGCGCCGACCAGCCGGATCGAGAAGCGGGGGTCGAGGAGCGATTCGACATCGGCCTCCACCCGCCACGTGCCGAAGGAGCCGCCGCTGACCGTGGCCCCGGCACCGGTGCGGAACTGCGGCTTCTTGGTCACGACATTGACGATGCCGGCAGGATCGACCGCGCCGAACACCGCGCCGACCGGACCTTTCAGCACCTCGATACGCTCGACATTGGCGGGATCGCGCGGCGGGCCGAAGCCACGATTGGCCAGAAAGCCGTCGACGAAATATTCCGCGCCGGTATCCGGCGTGCCCAGAAAGCCGCGGATCGCATAATTATCGCGCAGGCCACCCAGATTGTTCTGCTGCGAAATACCGCTGACCAGTTCCAGCGCGTCGGCCAAGCGGCGCACGCCATAATCGTCCAGAATGCTGCGATCGAGCGCGATGCTGGCCTGCGACATACGCTCGGTGACGATGTCGGAGCCATTGACCCGGTCGACCCGGCGGCGGCCGAGCACGACGATATCGTCGACATTGTCATGATCGTGCGCATGCGCATGGTCGTCGTCGGCGGCCTCCGCCTGTTGCGCCGCTGCCGGCAGCGCAGGCGCGGCAAACAGGATCGCGGCCATCGCCAGCCAGCGCGCGCGCCCGCCCATCGGCACCCGCGTCGTCGTCGTCATCGTCATGCTTGTCCCCGTACGCCGTCATTGCAGCTTGCGTTATGATACACCGTCTCATAGTGGGACTGTGTTGCGGTGCAAGGTGAAAACGGCGGGCATGCCGGGATCGACCGGTTCCGCTCGGGCTTTGACCTCTTATGGAGTGTACGTGTCGCCATTATACCCGCTGCTGCTGTCGTTGGCCATGATCCAGCCGACCCCCGACCCGACACCGAATGTGAATTCGCCTGCGCAGGATCCGGCGCGGCCCCGCGTCACCCTGCCGCCGGTCATGCCCTGGTCGGGGCGGAGCGAGGCGCTGATCGCCAAGCCGGGCGATCCCTGGATCACCCCGGCCGAGGCGAACGGCTTCACGGCCACGCCTTCCTATGCCGAAACGCATGCATGGATCGACCGGCTGGTCGCTGCATCGCCGCTGCTGTCGCGCGAGGTGTTCGGCCGGACATCGGAGGGGCGCGCGCTCTATGCGGTGCGGGCGCATCGTGGTGCCGCGGGCAAGCCCGTCGTGCTGATCCAGGCGGGCATCCATTCCGGCGAGATCGACGGCAAGGATGCCGGATTGATGCTGTTGCGCGACATTGCCCTGCGCGACAAGGCGGATCTGCTGGCGCAGGTCGATATCGTGTTCGTGCCGATCTACAATGCCGACGGGCATGAACGGGCGAGCCCGTATAACCGACCCAACCAGCGCGGGCCGAACAATCCGGGCGAACGATCGACGCCGCAGGGGATCAACCTGAACCGCGATTACGCCAAGGCCGACGCACCCGAGACGCAAGGGATGCTGGCGCTGCTGCGGCAGCTGGACCCGGTACTGTATCTCGACATGCACGTGTCGGACGGGTTCGATCACGGGTACGACGTGACCTATACCTTTGCCGCCTGGGGCACCTATACCCAGTCGCCCGCGATCACGGCGTGGCTGAACGGGTCGTTTCAGGCCGGCGTCGATCCCTTTGTGCGCCGGATGGGGCACCACCCGCATTTTTATCCCAGCGCGATCGACGAGCGCGATCTGTCCAAGGGATTGCGCTTCGCCTCGGAAGGGCCGCGCTATTCGACCGGCTATGGCGACTATGCCCGCATCCCCACGGTGCTGGTCGAAATGCACTGCCTGAAACCCTATCGGCAACGCGTGCTGGGCGCCTATGCGATGATGGAAGGGGCGATCCGCCAGACCGCCCGCGACCTGCCCGCGCTACGGGCCGCGATCGCCGCGGACCGTGCTGCACGGCCCGATACGCTGACCGTGAAATGGGAACGTCGCTCGACCCCGATCGCGCAGGTGCCCTTCACCGCCATGGCGGCGGAACGCTATCGCTCGCCTGCCTCGGGGGAAGAGGAACTCCGCTATCTCGCGCGCACGGAGGAAACCCGCGTGCCGGTGATCGGACAGGATGCAGTGGCACAGGTGACGCCGCCGCGCGCATGGTGGGTGCCGGCGAGCGCCACCGCAGTGATATCCCGGCTGGACCTGCACGGCATCCGGTACGAACGGATCACCGCGCCGCGCGAAATGACGCTGGACCGCGTGCGCCTGAGCGAACCCAGGCTGGGGCCGGTCACC
This sequence comes from Sphingomonas sp. GM_Shp_2, assembly GCF_026540875.1. Taxonomy (NCBI): domain Bacteria; kingdom Pseudomonadati; phylum Pseudomonadota; class Alphaproteobacteria; order Sphingomonadales; family Sphingomonadaceae; genus Sphingomonas; species Sphingomonas sp. GM_Shp_2. The sequence goes on along the minus strand of NZ_JALNUQ010000062.1, from coordinate 11,833 downwards.
GATGGCCGGGTGATGCTGTCCGCCGGCGGCTTCCATCATGCGCCGGAGGCCGCGCTGTGGCGCGCCGGATCGGTACGTGTGCCCTATGATCAGCCGCGCGGGCTGCTCGCGGCCGCGTTGCTGGAGCCGGAGGCGGTCGACTCGCTGCTCGCCTGGGGCTTCTTCCCGGAAATGCTGCAGGCGGATGGCGGGATGGAGCGCTACGCCAGCGCACCGATGGCGGAAGCGATGCTGGCACGCGATCCGGCGCTTAAGGCGGCGTTCGAGGATCGGCTGCGCCACGACCCGGCCTTTGCCGCCGATGGCGCGGCGCGGCTGGCCTGGTTCGTGGCGCGCTCGCCCTATGCCGATGATCGCCACCTGCTGTATCCGATCGGGCGCGAGGTCGAGGGGCGATAGCTATTCGACCAGCATCCCCTCCGGCGGGGTGCGGACGATGAAATGTCCCTTCACCCCTTCCGGCCACTGCTTGAAGGGGACGCGGCCGTGCTCGCTGTCGGCATAGGCGGTCGCGTAATCGAGCAGCGCGCGTGCCGCGTCCGCGTCGGGCGCGAAGCGGCCAAGGACATAGCCGACCTTGGCCGCCGCGCGCAGATGCACGGTGCAATGTTCGGTGCAGGCGAACAGGCAGGGCATCGTCTCCACCGTTACCGCGGCATAACGCGGGTCGAGCGCCTGCACCACGCGCAGCGCCTCCGCCAGCCGCGCGCCGCCGCGCTGGCCGTGTTCGTCCTCGCGCGCGTCGGCGGAAAAGCGGCAGGTATCGCAGACGACGAGCGAGGGACCGGGAGCGGCGGGCTTCAACTGCATGGAGGGTCCTTTGGAAGATCAGCGTTCGAACAGGCGGTCGGCAAGCGGTTCGCGCGCCTGCCAGCCGCGGCGTTCCAGTTCGGGAATGTCGGACGGGTCCTGCGGATAGCCCAGGCACAGCACGCCGATCAGCGTCCAGCCGGCCGGCACGTCCAGCATCGCGGCGACGGGCAGCGGATCGAGGATCGATACCCAGCCGAGCCCCAGCCCGCGCGCTCGCGCGGCCAGCCATAGCGTGTGGATCGCCATCACGCTCGAATAGCGCAGCATCTCGGGCATGGTCGCGATGCCGAGGCCGTGGCCGGCGGCGGGGCTCTCGTCGTTGAACACGGCAAGGATCTCGGGCGCTTCCCGCAAACCGTGGAGCTTCAACGCGCGGTAATGCGCCGGGTCGGCCTGTTGGCGCGCAGCGTCGGCATTGCACGTGTCGGCATGGGCCGCCAGCCGGGCACGCAAGGCGGGGCTGCGGATGCGGACGAGGCGCCAGGGCTGTGCGTTGCCGACCGATGGTGCAAGCGCGACGGTGGCGAGCAGCGCCTGCCACAGCGGCGCCGGTATCGGGTCGGTGCGGAAATGGCGGACATCGCGGCGCCAGGCGAGCAGTTGCTCGAACTGTGCGCAAAAGGCGGCATCGAACTGCGGCGGCGTCACCGGGCATCCTCTCCCCGGCGCAGCAGATAGGTGTCCATGATCCAGCCATGCTCGGCCCGCAGCGCGGCGCGGATGGCGACGATGCGCGCCGCGACATCCGCCAGCGGCCCGGCATCGATCGCCTGATGCGGCATGCCGAGATAGGCGCCCCACCAGATATGCACGCCCAGCGGCGGCAGGTCGGCAAAGGCGCAGTGGCCGTCCAGCATGACCGCCAGCGTATCGACACCGCAAGGCCAGCCACCATCGCGCAGGCGGCGACCGGTGGTGACCAGCACGGGTGCGGCCAGCGCGTTCAGCGGCACGCCATGTGCGGCCGTCAGCGCCTGCAGGCTGGTGATGCCGGGGATGACGGACAGGCGGATGCGGGCGTCCAGCCGCCGTGCGATGCGGATCGTGCTGTCGTAAAGCGAAGGGTCGCCCCAGACGAGCAGGGCGAGGCGGCCGCCGTCGGGCAGATGGGTGGCGATCTCGCGCGCCCAAATCGCGGCGATCGCGTCGTGCCAGCGATCGACTGCGTCCAGATAGTCGGGCTGCACTTCCCGCGACGGCAGGTCGAACTCCACGACACGCGTGGTGCCGGTCAGCACATCGGCGCAGATCGCACGGCGCAGGTCGATCAGGTCGGACTTGGCGGCGCCCTTGCGGGGCAGCAGGATCAGGTCGGCGGCGCGCATCGCGCGCTCGGCGGCGCGGGTCAGGTGGTCGGGATTGCCGGTGCCGATGCCGATCAGCGCCAGCTCTATCGCCGTCGGCGCGCTCATCGCGCGGCGACCATGTGGAAGAAGGTGCCGGTCACGGTGCCGCGATGCGACCCGGTTTCGATCACCGCCGCGCCGGTCGCGTCGTGGACCTGCGCCAAGGGCGCATCGGGCTGGGTGACGACGGTCGAATAATGAAATTCATGCCCGGCGAGACGGCGGCCTGCGGGCAATCCGGCCATGGGGACGTTCAACACCGCTTCGCGGTAGCCGAGATGCATGCGGCGCTTCTCGTAGCTGGTGACGAGGCCGAGCAGCCCTGCCATGCGGTGCCGGGTGCCGCCGGCATCGATCAACGCCTCGCCCAGCGCCATGTAGCCGCCGCATTCGCCGTGGATCGGCCGGGTACGGGCATGTTCGGCCAGTGTGCTGCGGAAGTGATCCGCGGCGGCAAGGCGGCCGGCATGCAGTTCGGGATAGCCGCCCGGCAGCCAGACGAGATCGGCCGATGCATCGGGTGCTTCGTCCGCGAGCGGGGAGAAGGGCAGGATCTGCGCGCCTGCCGTTCTCCACGCGTCCAGCAGATGCGGGTAGGTGAACGAAAAGGCGGCGTCCTGTGCCAGCGCGATGCGCTGCGCCGGCGGTGCCCAGGCAGCGATGGAGGGTGCGGCGGGACGCGGCGTGGCACGCGCGGCGCCGCGGATCGCGGACAGGTCGACATGCGCGGTCAGGAACGCGGCATATTCGGCGATCAGTGCATCCAGTGCGGGATGCTCGGCGGCCTGGACCAGCCCCAGATGCCGCTCGGGCAGGACGAGGTCGCCGCGCCTGGGCAGCGCGCCCAGCACGCGGATGCCCTGTGCCGCCATGCCGGCGCGGATCAGGCGCTCGTGGCGGGGACTGGCGACGCGGTTCAGGATGACGCCGGCGAACGGCAGGTCGGGATCGAAGTGTGCAAACCCCAGCGCGGTCGCTGCGGCCGATTGCGTCTGGCCCGATACGTCGAGGACGAGGATCACCGGATAGCCCATCCGGTGCGCGATCTCCGCGCTGGCGCCGGTGCCGCTCGCGCCGGGCGTGGCTACCCCGTCGAAAAGGCCCATTGACCCTTCCACGATGGCAAGGTCCGCATCCCCGGCCTTGCCACCCAATGCGTCGAGCAAGGCGCCCGGCATCGTCCAGCCATCCAGGTTGAACGAGGCGCGGCCGCACGCGGCGTGGTGAAAAGCGGGATCGATGTAATCGGGACCACTTTTGAACGGCTGCACGCTCAGGCCCGCATCGCTGAATGCCCGCAGCAGGCCCAGCATGACGGTCGTCTTGCCGGTGCCGGATGCGGGGGCTGCGATCAAAAGACCGGGCGTGGTCATGCGCTCACCGGCCGAAAACGACGATCGTAACCATCTGCATATAAACGGCTTTCCTGGAATGATGGATCGCCCAACACCGGTCCGACCAGAATCAGCGCCGTCCGCTCCGGCCCCTCCGCCGCCATCTCCTCGATCGTGTCCAGCGTCCCCCGCACGATCCGCTCCTCCGGCCAACTCGCCCGCCAAACAACCGCCACCGGACACTCCCCCCCAAACCCCGCCTTCAGGTCCGCAACGACGGACGCAAGATTCTGAATCGAAAGGTGAATTGCCAATGTCGCCCCTGTGGCGGCGAAGTTGGTGAGGGTTTCGGTGGGGGGCATGGTGGTGGCGCGGCCGGGGGTGCGGGTGAGGACGAGGGACTGGGCGAGGCCCGGGAGCGTCAGTTCGGCCTCCAGAGCGGCGGCGGCAGCGGCGAAGGCGGGGACGCCGGGGGTGATGGTGAAGGGGATGCCGAGGGCGCGCAGGCGGCGGAGCTGTTCGCCCATCGCGGACCAGATCGACAGGTCGCCGGAATGGAGACGCGCGACGTCGTGGCCGGCGGCATGGGCTGCGGCAATCTCGTCGATGATCGTATCAAGCGTCATCGGCGCGGTGTTCACGATGCGCGCACCGGGCGGACAATGATCGAGCAGTGCGGACGGCACCAGCGATCCGGCATACAGGCAGACGGGCGAGCCCGCGATTCGGTCGCGCCCGCGCAAGGTGAGCAGATCCGGCGCACCGGGGCCGGCGCCGATGAAATGAACGGTCATGATGAGATTCCTCGGGCAATGGCGCAGGTGACGGTACGGTCGGGTGAGATGCGGCGCGTCGCGAGAAGGCGTGCCGCCGGACCGGCGGCGGCAAGGGCGCACGCCTCGGCCACGCTGCCGATGCCGCGATGCCCGAGGCTTGCGGCCGAACGGGTGGGCGTTGCGATGCCGACAAGGGCGTGCGGGGGCAGAGCGACGAGTGGCAGGTTGAGCAGCGCGGCAAGTTCGTCAAGCATCGCGGCGCGATCCTGTGGCGCGGCGATTACCGTGACGGGCGGGAGGCCATGGGCGGTGAGCCGCAGGGCGGCGTGGAACGCGGCCGTCGTTGCCGACGCGCGGGCGCCGAAGCCGGCTACGATCACCGGGTGATGCTCCATTGGACGATGGGGTGGCTGGCGCGCCAGCCGCGGCGGCGGCCGATCGGGGCGGCGAGGGAGAGGTCGAGGCGCAGGAGCGTGCCGCCGTGCGCGGCGTGGCGGTGGGCAAGGAGGGATTCGGATTCGAGGGTGACGGCGTTGGTGACGAGGCGGGTGCCGCGGGAGAGGCGTTGCCAGAGGTGGTCGAGTAGTTCACTCGACAGGCCGCCGCCGATGAAAACCGCCTGTGGATCAGGGAGATCGGCCAATGCGTCCGGCGCGCGGCCCTCGATGATGCGCAGCCGGTCCGCGCCGAGCGCCACCGCGTTGGCACGCGCGCGGGCGGCGCGGGTTTCGTCCGCTTCGATGCCGATCGCGGCGGTGGATGGATGGGCGAGCAGCCATTCGATCGCGATCGAGCCCGAACCGGTGCCGATGTCCCACAACATCTCGCCGGGGCGCGGTGCGAGCGCGGACAGGGTGAGCGCACGAATTGCACGTTTCGTGATCTGTCCGTCATGCAGGAACCAGTCATCGGGGCGGCCGGACGCGAGTGGAAGCACGGCACCATCGCCGGCCACCGCGACCGCGACGGCGACGGGGTGGGCGATGTCGGCGGGCACGGCATCCGTCGCCCGCAGCGTGCGAATGCGCTCCCGCGGACCGCCAAGCGCCTCCATAACGGTCAGTTGGCTGGCGCCGAAACCGGCCCTGCGCAGATAATCACCAATGTCTGCAACCGCTTCGCCGTCGCGGAGGAGGACCAGCAGGCGCCGGGCGGGGGCGAGGTGAGGGCGGAGCCGTTCGAGCGGGGCGGCGTGGAGGCCGAGACAGGTGGTGTCCTCCAGCGGCCAGCCGAGCCGGGCGGCGGCGAGCGCGAAGGTGGAGGGGGCGGGATGCGCGACCCATTCGCCGGGGGCGAGGTCGCGGGTGACGACCGTGCCGGCGCCGAACCAGAAGGGATCGCCCGAGGCGAGCATCACCACGCGCCGGCCGCGATGGGCGAGAAGCAGGGGGATGCCGTCGGCAAAGGGGACGGGCCAGGCGAGTGTTTCGGCGGTGGTTTCGCCGAGAAGCGCGAGGTGGCGGGGGGCGCCGGCGACGAGATCGGCGGCGGCGATCGCGGCGCGGCTTGCCGCGGACAGGCCGGCCGGTCCATCCTCGCCGATCCCGATGATCGTCAGCCAGGGTTTAGCGTCCGTCATGCAGCAGCCTTCCCGTCATATCCTGGTGCTGGGGGGCACGACCGAGGCGAGTGCGCTGGCCGAGGCGCTGGCCGCGCGGGGGGACGAGGCGGTGCTGAGCTATGCCGGGCGCGTCGCACGGCCGCGCGTGCAGCCGATCGCCACGCGGGTCGGCGGCTTTGGCGGCGTGGACGGGCTGGTGCGATACCTGCGCGACGAGGGGGTGACGCATCTGGTGGATGCGACGCACCCCTTTGCCGGGCAGATGAGCGCCAACGCCGTGGCGGCCGCCGAACGGGCGGGCGTGCCGCTGGTCGCGCTGACCCGGCCCGGCTGGCGCGCGAAAGCCGGCGACCGGTGGCAGCGTGTGCCCGACATCGCCGCCGCGGTCGCCGCGCTGGCAGGACCGCCGCGCCGGATCATGCTGGCGCTGGGGCGGATGCATGTCGGCGCCTTCGCGGTACGGCCGCAGCATTTCTACCTGCTCCGCTTCGTGGAGGCAGGCGGCGAGGCGCCGCCGCTGCCGCACCATCATCTGGTGATCGACCGGGGCCCGTTCGATGCCGAGGGCGATCGGCGGCTGATGGTGGCGCATGGCATCGACCTGGTGCTGGCCAAGGATGCGGGGGGCACAGGCGCGAGCGCCAAGCTGGACGCGGCGCGGGCGCTGGGCCTGCCGGTGATGCTGATCGACCGGCCGGCGGTGCCCGCCCGGCGCGAGATGCATGACGTGGCGGCGGTGCTGCGCTGGATCGATCATGACGCGGATCGCGGCGTGTAGAGGATGGGCGTGCCCGGCCTGGGGATGACGCGCGTCGTGCCGGACCCGACAATGACGATGGTGCGCATGTCGGCCATGTCGCCGCGGGCCTGGGGAAGCGGGACGACCGAAAGCTGCTCCTGCGGCGTGGAGACGGCGCGGGCGAACAGCACGGGGCGGTCATCGGCGCAGGTGTCGCGCAGGACCGCCAGCACGCGGTCGAGCGTATCGGGCCGGGCGCGCGAGCGGGGATTGTAAAAGGCCATGGCAAAATCGGCCTCGGCCGCAAGGGCCACGCGGCGTTCGATCAGCGCGTGCGGCTTCAGATTGTCGGACAGGTTGATCGCACAGAAATCGTGGCCGAGCGGCGCGCCGGCACGCGCGGCGGCGGCCAGCATCGCGGTGATGCCCGGCAGCACGCGGATATCGAGCGCGGCGTGGACGGGGTTCGCCTCCACCACCTCGAACACCGCCGCCGCCATGGCGAAGACGCCGGGATCGCCCGACGAGACGACGACCACGCGGCGGCCCGATGCGGCCAGCGCCAGGGCATGGGCGGCGCGGTCCAGCTCGACCCGGTTGTCCGACGGGTGGAGCGTCAGGCCGTCACGCGGCGCGATGCGCGCGACATAGGGGATATAGCCGATCACGTCGGTCGCCTGCGCAAGCGCGGTGGTAACCTCGGGCGTGACCAGCGCTTCGTCGCCGGGGCCGAGGCCGGCGATGGCGAGCCAGCCCGGATTGTCCTTGGCGATCATGGGCGGCGCCCCTGACCGTGGATCAGCGCGATCGAGAAATAGGGTGCGGTGGCGGGCGCGTCGCACAGGCGGGTGACGCGTTCGCCCGCCATCGCGGCATGTTCGACCAGCCATGCCTGATCCGCGCGACCGGCGGCGGCCAGCGCGCGGCGCAGCTTGGCGAGGTGGCGACCGATCTTCATCACGACCAGCGCGTCGGTATCGCGGATGCGGCGGGTGAGCTCCTCCTCCGGCAGGGTCGCCATCGCGATCGTCAGCACATCGTCGCCCCAGGTGATCGGCGCGCCGCTGGCGGTCCAGGCGCCGGACATGCCGGTGATGCCGGGCACGACCTCCACCCCCACGCGACCGGACAGCCGGGTGTAGAGATGCATGAACGAGCCGTAGAAGAAGGGATCGCCCTCGCACAGCACCACGACATCCTCGCCGGTGGCGGCGACGTTTGCCAGCGTTTCCGTCCACCGCGCGTAGAAGGCGGCGAGACAGGCATTGTATCGCGGATCGGCGACCGCGATCTCGGTGGTGACGGGATATTCCATCGCGTGTTCGACCGCATCGTCACGCAACATGCCCTGCACGATGGTGCGGGCATGGCCGGTGCGACCGGCCTTGCGGAAAAAGGCGATGTGGCGGCTGCTGCGGATCAGGCGGTCGGCGCGGACGCTCATCAGGTCGGGCGCGCCGGGGCCGAGGCCGACCCCCCGGATGGTGCCGCTCATTCCGCGCGGCTCGCCAATGCGTTGATCGCCGCGACGGTGATCGCGCTGCCGCCCAGCCGGCCGGCGACCGCGACGGACGGCACCGGCGGCGCGGCGAGCAGCGCCTCCTTCGATTCCACCGCGCCGACGAAGCCGACCGGGCAGCCGATGATGGCGGCGGGGCGCGGGCAGGCGGGGTCCTCCAGCATGTTGAGCAGGTGGAAGAGCGCGGTGGGGGCGTTGCCGATCGCGACCAGCGCCCCGGCGAGATGCGGGCGCCACAATTCCAGCGCGGCGGCAGAGCGGGTGGTGCCCATCGTCCGCGCCAGATCGGGGACGGCAGGATCGCGCAGCGTGCAGAGAACGGCGTTGTCGGCGGGCAGGCGGGCGCGGGTCACCCCCTCGCTGACCATGTGCGCGTCGCACAGGATCGGCGCGCCCGCCGCCAGCGCGGCGCGCGCGGCGGCGGCGAAGCCGGGGGTGAAGCGAATATGGGCCGCCAGTTCGACCATGCCGGCGGCGTGGATCATGCGGACGGCGACCGGTTCTTCCTCTGCCGGGAAGCGCGCCAGATCGGCCTCGCGCCGGATGGTGGCGAAGGACTGGCGATAGATGGCGGCGCCATCGGTTTCGTAAGAGTGGGGCATCACTGGGGTCCGAAAAGGGCGAGCACCTGATCCGGCGACAGGCCGGATCGGGGTGGGTGGGCAAGGTCGAAGCGACCGTCGCGGCCGGTGAGAACGATGTCGGCCGGGTGAGCGCGGGCGCAGTGCTTGGCGCAGCCGGAGACGTGGAGCGTGCCGGGGACGAGAGGGGCAAGGCGGGTGGCGAGGCGCCGGGTTTCCACGCTGGCCTGCGGACAGGCAGGCGCGCCGGGGCAGGCATCGACATCCATCAGCGGCGAAGAGGCGGTGAGGAAGCCGGGGGCGTCCGTGCCACCCTCTACCAGCATCCGGCGCCAGGGGGTGAGGCGCAGTGCCTCCGCACCACTGGCGTGGAGAAAGGCAATGAGCGTGGCGGCGTCGGTGCGGCCGAAGGGGATGCCGCGCACCGCGGGCGCGGGTTGCGGAATGGCGCGGGTCGGGGCGGGAGCGTGCGGGCCGGTGGCCCAGCCGGGCAGGGGCACGGCGTGGCGGGCCATGCGGCGGGCCTGCACACCGCCGGTGGCAAGGAACCAGCGGGCGAGCACGATCAGTGCGTCGGGAGCTTCGTTCGCGGTGATCGTGCAGCCGGTGGCGCGGCCCTCTGCGCGCAGGATCAGGGCGCCGTCACTCGTGCGTTCGATGCGGAAGTCGGCGGGCGTCCGGGTCAGGATCGGGGCGGGGCCGGCGTCGATCGCGAAGCCCATCTTGGGCGGCAGGTCGGGCAGGTCGGCCAGCCGGCTCAGCAGCGCGGTGGCGATGGCGTGGGTGTCGTCGCCCGCCTGCCAGTCGGGGGCGGTGAGGATGGTGCGGCGCGCCTCCATCGCGGGGTCGGCGTCGACCAGATGGTGGTGCTGGAGATCGGACAGGAGGGCGGGCCAGCCAGCCTCGGTCACGCCGCGCAGTTGCAGGTTGGCGCGGTTGGTGAGGTCGATCGTGCCGTTGCCGTGCGTCTGTGCGGCCTGTGCCAGCGCGCGCGCTTGCGTGGCCGTCAGGCGCGACAGGCGCGGGCGGATGCGGACGAGCAGGCCGTCGCCGGCCATCATCGGTCGCCATGCATCGGGGCACCAGCCGCGGATCATAGGACGGCGGCGATCGAGTTGCGGCGGGTGCGCCACAGACCGGCGGCGTGGAGGGCGGCGAAACGCGCCTCCATCGCGGCGAGGGCCTGCGGGTTGGCGGCGGCGAGAAAGGCGCGGACCTGCGGGTCGGCGAGCGTCGCTTCGTAATAACGGTCGAACAGTTCGGGGGCGACGGCGTCCGCCAGGTGCGAAAAGGCGCCGAGATGGTCGAGCGTAGCGGCGATCTCGGCAGCACCGCGAAAGCCGTGGCGCATCATGCCCGCGATCCAGCCGGGATGCGCGGCGCGGGCATGGACGACGCGGGCGATCTCTTGCGGCAGCGTGCGGGCGCGGATGCGCTCGGGGTCGCGGGCGTCGAGATGGTAGAGTGCGGCCGACCCGCCGGTCAGCGCCCGGGCGGCCGCGAAGCCGGCTTCGTGCGCGGCATAGTCGGCGGCGAGCAGCAGGTCGGTTTCGGGCAGGTCCTGGACGTGGACGAACCCCTGCGCGGCACCGACCCGCGCGGCGATGCCGGCGGGGTCGTGGGCATCGCCGGCGTCGAGGGCATGGGCGGAGGCGGCGAGCCAGGCGCGGCCGGCGGCTTGCCGGGCCTGCGGCGTGTAGGTCTCGCCAAGGTCGCCCAGGCCGACGCCGTAGCGTCCGGGGGCGGGGCCGTAGACGCGGGGGGTTGCGTCGCCGGCGACGAAGGGGTTGCGGTCGACGGGTTCGTCGCGAAGGGCGAGCGCGCGGACGGCTTGGCCGAAGAGCTGGATCAGGGTGGGAAAGGCGTCGCGGAACAGGCCGGAGACGCGCAGCGTGACGTCGACACGGGGCCGGTCGAGCCGGGCGAGGGGCAGGATCTCGAACCCGGTGACGCGGGTGGAGCGGTGGTCCCATACCGGCTCGACGCCGAGCAGGTGGAGCGCCATGGCGAACTCCTCGCCCGCGGTGCGCATCGTGGCGGAGCCCCAGAGATCGACCACCAGGGTGCGCAGCCAGTCGCCCTCGTCCTGGAGATGGCGGCGGACGAGTTCGTCGGCGAGGCGGATGCCCTGCTGGTGCGCGGCGCGCGAGGGGGTGGCGCGCGGGTCGATGGTGTAAAGGTTGCGGCCGGTGGGCAGCACGTCGCTGCGCCCGCGATGGGGCGAGCCGGCGGGGCCGGGGGGGACATGGGCGCCGGCCAGCCCGGCCAGGAGGCCGGCGCGCTCGGCCTGCCCTTGCGGACCGCGGCCATAGACGTGCAGGCCGTCGCCATATTGGCTGTCCTTCACGTCGCAGACGAATGCGTCGATGCTCGCGATGTCGGTGCCCATGTCGAGGCCGGCGGCGGCGGCTTCGTCGGTGATGTCGGTGCGCAGCCGGTCCCGGCGGGCGGGGTCGAGGCCGTCGGCGCTGGCGAATTCGTCGAGCAGCGCCTCCAGCCGGGCGAGGCCGGCGCCGGGGCCGGCGCGGACCAGCGGCGGGGGCGCGTGGCCGAGGGTGACGGCGCCGATGCGGCGCTTGGCCTGCGCGGCCTCGCCCGGATCATTGACGATGAAGGGGTAGAGGACGGGCAGGTCGCGGACCAGCGCGTCGGGCCAGCACGCGCCCGACAGCGCGACCGCCTTGCCGGGAAGCCATTCCAGGGTGCCGTGGGCGCCGACATGGATGACGGCGTCGGTGCCGCGGGCGTGGAGCCAGAGGTAGAAGGCGACATAGGCGTGGGAGGGGCAGCGCGACAGGTCGTGATAGTCGTCGGCGCGGGTGTCGGGACGGCCGCGCTCGGGCTGCAGCGCGATCAGGGTGTTGCCGTGGGCGATGGCGGGGAAGTGGAAGGCGTCGCCGGCCGGTTCGCCCCAGCTTGCCAGGAGGTCGGCGCGCAGCGCGGGGGGGAGCGCGGCGAGCGCGGCGCGGTAGTCGGCAAGCGGCCAGCGAATCGTGCGCGTGGCGAGGGCCTGCGCCAGATCGGGGACGGGGGGCACGCCGATGTCTTCGAGGATGGCGTGGGTGGAGGCGATGGCGTCGAGGCCGACGGCGTGCGCCATCTGGTGCGCCTTGCCGGGATAGGTGGAGAGGATGATCGCGGTGCGGCGCCGTGTGGCGGGGGTT
>NZ_JALNUQ010000061.1:0-23770 GCF_026540875.1 Sphingomonas sp. GM_Shp_2 | reverse complement strand
CCTGGAGCGCGCCCGGTTGGCTCGGGACAAAGGGCACGGTGTTCACGCAGGACACACCCGAACACTCCCGGATCGAAGGCACCTTCTTCTCGCAGGATACCGTCAATTACTATGTCAGCTGGCTGAAGGGCCTGCGTAGTCGCTATGGGCTGGAGATGGACGCGCTGGGCGCGCGCAATGAAAAGGGCGTCAGCTACGACTTCGTCATCGCGCTTCGCAAGGCGCTGGACGCGAATGGCTTCGGCAAGGTGCAATTGCACGGCTTCGACAATTGGCAGGACGATTGGAAGTTCGCGTTCGTACACGACATGGCGAGCAACGACGCGTTGCGCCGTTCGCTGGCGATCATCGGCGCGCACATGAACGCACCCGACTATCGCGCCCCGGCGGACGTGCAGGCGGCCGCCCGCGCCATGGGCAAGCCGATCTGGAACACCGAGCAGCATGTCTACAAGCCGGGTTTCGACGGGCTGATCGGTATCGTCGAAGCGTTCAACAGCAACTACGTACACAGCGGCGCGACCAAGATCGTCAACTGGTACGGCATCGCGGGCGTCTACGAGATGGAGCCCTATTCGGGCGTCAAGGAAGCGGCGGTCCGCGCCAACTGGCCCTGGGCAGGACATTACGAGATCAACCCGGCCCTTTGGGGATATGCGCATTACGGGCAATTCAGCGAGGTGGGCTGGACCTATCTGAAGGGCGCAAGCGGCGACCTTCGCGCCGGCGGCACGTTCGTGACGCTGACCTCGCCTGCACAGGATTATAGCGTGATCGCCGAAACACGTACGGCCACGGTGCCGCAAACCGTGACGCTGGCGGTCAGCGGCGGGCTGTCCACCAACAGTGTCGCGGTCTGGCGCAGCGATGCCAAGACGCAGTTCGTCCGTCTGGCCGACGTGCCGCTCAAGGCGGGCACGGTAACGCTGACGCTTGATCCGGCCGCGGTCTATTCGATCACGACCACCCGTGGACAGCGCAAGGGCGGCTTCGCACAGGTTCCTGCGCGCGCGGCCTTTCCCCTGCCCTATGGCGACACGTTCGACGACTATGGCCCGGCGGAAACCCGCGGGCACCTGCCGCGCTATTTCGCCGACATTGCCGGCGCATTCGAATTGGCCCCATGCCCCGGCCGGCCCGGTGGCTGTCTGAAACAGGCGGTCGGGATAGCACCATTGTCCTGGGCGCCGAATTGGCAACCCTATACGATCATCGGCGACGATGCCTGGGGCGACTATACGGTCGCGGTCGACGTGCATCTCGCGCCCGGCGAACGCGGCGCCGTGATGGGGCGTATCAACAATGTCGGCACGGGCTACGGCTATATTCCGCAGGGTTATCTGCTTGAACTCGACGCCGATGGCACGGTGCGTCTGGCCGTGAGCCGCGGCAAGGAAGACAAGGCGGCGCTGGTCGGCGATGCCGAACAACAGGCGATCATCAAGGCTGCAAATGACCGCGGACCCGGCGGGGTTGCGGTACTGGCCCGTGGACGGATACCCGGTGGCGCGGCTTCCGGGGGGTGGCATCGACTTGCGCTGCGTTTCAAGGGGGCGCAGATCAGTGGCATCCTCGATGGCAAGCCGATGCTGAAGGTACAGGATGCCACCTATGCACGCGGCATGGCCGGGTTGCTGGCAGGCGGCAGCGGGAAGCGCTGGAGCCAGCCCTTCTTCGACATGGTATCGGTGACGCCTGCGGAGGATATGCGCCCGATCGCCACCACCGGGCCGATTGCCGCGCCGATCTACCCGATCCGCCGATAATCGGGGCGCACCATCCTGGCCTTGGTGAGGAACGCGCCACAAGATCGACAGGCAACCTCGATCTCGGGCGAGATGCAACAGCGTGTGCGAACCGGCGCGCTATACACCGCATCAGCATCACCGACTGTGTTATGAAAACGATCGAGGCGAGCCCTGGGATATCCGGAGCTCGCCCGACCAATTAGTTCATGTAGATGGAATAACCGCCCTTGATCGTCCGCACCTTCAGAGGGGAGCTCGACAGCATTTTCTTCAAAGCGTTCGCCGGGGTGAAACGGCCCTTCACCGCAAAGGTCGGGACCTCCCTTGTTGGCGTATTGGCAACTTCCTGAACATCGATCGAAACGGGGCAGCGGGTTGCCTTGGTGAACGCTGCCAAGGCCTCGCCCAATGGCATCGAGCGGATTTGCAGCCTTACCGGCTTGTTCGCACAGGTGTAATAGGCCTGCCCCTGCGCATTCGCTGCCGTTGGTGCGGCCACAACAGCCGCCAGAAGAATGCCAGCGATTTTGATGTTCACGTTGTTTCTCCGGTTTTCCAGTTGTTTATAGTACTTAGCGATAAGCACTGGTGACGGACGAGCTATTTACGCTCTGTCACCTGTATTGTTCCTGACTGAAAGGCCGGATCTGCCTGCAACAACTTTGGCAACGCTCCGCGCTCGGTGATATCATCGATGCGACACATGATATTGTAGTCCGCCGCGTTAGCTATTCTTGTCGACAATCATTCAATGATCTGTGTGACTTGGCCTCGGCCAGATGTGCTTGCGACGGCTGTGCCTCAGGGGGTCGAGGCAAAAGCGGCACCGTGGCGGCATGTGCCACGCCGGGGCGGAAGCGGGCGGTGACCATCGGGGGGTTGGTGATCATTCACACATGGGAACGCCACACCGCTTGGCGATCACTTCCTGGTAGCGCGATCCGTCGTCGACCGTATGACCTGGCTTCCGTCAATCGGCATGCGTTCGCGGCTGCATGGCGGGAATCAGCAGATATCCGTCAGAACGAATATCCGAAGATCGCCATGAACGAGGCCTTCCAACGATTGTCCCCGCCCTGCGCTGCGCCGGACGCAAACTGCCCTGCCCCGACATAAGGGTCGTTCCGGCCGAGCATCATCTCCGTATAGACCTTGACCCGCTTCTGCCCCTTCGACATCCAGACAGCGCCGATGTCGAGGCGCTCGCTGTCGTTGAAAGTCTCGTTCTCCTTGAAGAAGCGGCCGTAGTTGACATAGGGCGTCACCTCTACCGGCAGCGATCCGGTATCGATGGCCCGCCCCACCTCTGCAAAGACATAGTGCCCCTTGGCGGCGATATTATAGGAAGAGTCGAAGCCGCCAACCGAGATGATGTCGTTGCGTCCGGGATTGCGTGGATCGATATCCTGCCGCGCGATCAGTGCCTTGGCATGCCACGGGCCATTGGCGGCGGTCAGGCTGGCGGCAAAGACACGCTTGCTGCCATTGCGTCGCGTGTCCGCGTTGCGGATGGTGGAGAGCCATCCCGATACCGTCGCATGCAGCGTGGTGCCGTCGCGGTCCGCCAGCGTGTAGCGCACATTGCCGATCAGCATGTCACGCTCGTCATTGTTCGATCCATCGGGCACATAGGCGTCGGCCCTGACGATGTTGGTCGAGTAGCGTGACGAATCCCGGCTGATGCCGAAGCCGGCCGGGCCGGCGGAGGGGAAGAAGCCGAGCTCGATCCGGTAACGCGGCGTTTCGCGGCGATATTTCACGCCCAGATTATACACTTCCTCCATGCCATACACGAAGGCGAGATCGTTCAGGATCGATGATCCCCAATAGCGGTCGTCGAACGGCACCGGCTGCACCCCTGCGGTCAGGCTGTCCTGCTCCGTCAACTTGGCGCCCGCATAGGCGTACATCAGGAAGTTCACCTCGCCCGGATAGACATCGTAGCCGGCCGATCTGCCATAGATGAAGTTGCCGCCAAAGAAGCGGTATTGCGCGGAGCCGAAGAAGCGATCGGAGGTATAATCCGCGGTGAGCGCAAGCGTATCGAACGACAGGTGGCTGGAGGTGCGCCGCTGTCCCGCGCTGCCGACATCATTGAAGCGCAAATCATATCGTGCGCGCAGCGTTGCACCGATCTTCAGGCCACCTGCGGGTGGGGGTACGGGTTCGATATCGGGCTTTGTGGCGGGATCGGTGTCGGGCGCGTCCTGACCGGAGCCCGCAGCGACCGCCTGGCTTCCCTGCGGGCAGGATGCGGCGCCATCAGCGCAGATCGCGACGACGGATATGGGGGTCGGGGGTAGCCAGAGCATGCAATCTCCCTGGCCGCAGTCAACATGTGGCTGCGGTCCTTGTTCGCGTTCATCGATGTGCCTGCGTCAGGCGGTGGCGGGATCGTCCAGCCGGCGCTCACCGACGACCGACAGGCCATAGCCGGACAGCGCGACGAGCGTGCGATGCGTATTGGTCAGCAGGATCATCCGTTCGACGCCCAGTTCGGTCAGGATCATCGCACCCACGCCGTAATCGCGCAGCTCGTCCATGTCGGATGGCGACAACGCTCCCGCGCGTGCCTTGAGCGCCATCGAGAAGCGATCGTCGCGGTACCGATTGATGGCAATGACGACCCCCGCCCCCTCCTCGGCGATCATCCGCATCGAGCGTTCCAGCACGTCCATTCCCGGCCCGTCGCCCGCGAAGATGTCGGTCAGCGTCGAGATGGCGTGCATCCGGACCAGGGTCGGTGTCTCGGGATCGAGCCTGCCTTTGACCAAGGCGATCTGCTCGGTGCCCGTTGCCCGGTTGCGAAAGGTAATCGCGCGCCAATCGCCACCCCAGCGACTGGTGAAGCTTGCCTCCGCGCGGCGCTCCACCAGATGATCGTGGCGACGTCGATAGGCGATCAGGTCGCGGATCGTCCCGACCTTCAGGCCGTGACGCTGCGAAAAGCCGATCAGGTCGTCCAGCCGGGCCATCGTGCCGTCATCGTTCATGATCTCGCAGATCACGCCGGACGGGTTGAGGCCCGCCAGCCGGGCGACATCGACCGCGGCTTCGGTATGACCCGCCCGCACCAGCACTCCGCCCTCGCGCGCGATCAATGGAAAGACATGGCCGGGCGTCACGATCTCCGCCGGGCCGTTCGCGGCGTCGATCGCCACGGCGATGGTGCGGGCGCGATCATTGGCGGAAATGCCCGTGGTCACGCCGACACGCGCCTCGATCGAGGTGGTAAAGGCGGTTTCATGCCGAGTGCCGTTCTTGGGCGACATCGGCTGCAAGCCAAGCTGGCCGATGCGATCCGCCGTCATCGCCAGGCAGATCAGCCCGCGACCATGCGTCGCCATGAAGTTGATCTTCTCGGGCGTCGCCATCTGGGCCGGGATGACGAGGTCGCCTTCATTCTCCCGGTCCTCATCATCGACCAGGATGAACATCCGGCCGTTACGGGCCTCCTCGATGATCTCCTCGGGCGAGGACAGGAAGGCGGGGCGGGTACGGGCGAGCGCAAGGGATGCCATGCTAAGGTTCCTTATGCGGAAGTGGACGGGTTCAGCGCCGTGTGGCGACGATGGTCATCGGCTCGCGGGGGCACAGCCGCTTTCCCGCCGAGCAACGCCAGGTAGACCCCGCCGGTGACGATCGGCGCGATCAGCCATCCGATGTCGAGTCCGCCAAGGGCCTTGGCGAGGGGACCGGTGTAGAGGGCGGAGGTGAGGAAGGGCAGTTGCACCGCGATGCCGGCCAGATAGGCGGTGGCCGCCTTGCCGTTCAGTCTGCCGTAGATGCCGCCGTCCGCTTCGAAGAAGGAGGCGATGTCGTAGCGGCCTTTGCGGATGACGTAGAAGTCGAGGATGTTGATCGTCGCCCAGGGGGCGAGCACGACCATCAACCCGATAACGAAGCCGATGAAGCGCGGCACGAACGTGTCCGCCGACAACGTGGCGACGGTCAGGCATCCGCCGAGGACCAGCACCGACAGCATGACGCGGGCCCGCCGCCCCGGCATCCACGACACCACGAAGGTCTGCGCCATGGTGATGAGGGACAGCACCGCACCGTAGATGTTGAGCGCATTGTGGCTGACGATGTTGAGGACGAAGAGCAGCATCAGGACCGGCCCGAGCACGCCCACCGCCTGCCCCACCTGCGTCATCGGATCGGCGTTTGCCGCGGCGCCCGCCACCGCCAGCGCGCCGAGCAGGAACGACGCGGCCGCCCCCAGCGCCGCACCGGCAAAACTCGCCAGGAACGGACCGCGCAAGCCGACGCTGGGCGGCAGATAGCGGGAATAATCAGACGTGTAGCAGGCATAGGAGATGTGCCAGACCGCACCCAGGGAGAAGGTGGACAGCCAGCCGACCATGGAAAAGCCACCCCGCCACAACACGCCATCGGGCAGGGCGCCGGTCAGGCGGATGGCGGCGTAAAGCAGCCCCAGGCCCATGAACCACATGCCGATGCGGTTGAGCAGGTGGATGACGTTGTAGCCGAGGATGCCGATGGCCGCCGCGGCGATCGCGCAGAGGACCGCGCCCAGGGGCAGGCCGATACCGGGGGACAGAGCGTGGACCGATCGTGCGGCCAGGACGATGTTGGAGGTGAAGAAGCCGACATAGAGCAGGGTGGCGAAGGTGACGACCAGGAGGGCGCCGTAGCGGCCGAACTGGCCCCGGCTCTGAATCATCTGCGCCAGTCCCATCTGCGGCCCTTGCGCCGAGCAGGCGCCCAGCACCGCGGCACCGACGAGATGGCCCAGGACGATCGCGGAGATGCTCCAGCCGAGCGACAGGCCGAACACCTGGATTGCCATGGCGCCGGTGACGACCGGCAAGGGCGCGATGTTGGTGGTGAACCACAAGGTGAACAGATCGCGCACCCGGCCCTGACGCTGATCCAGCGGCACGAACCCGATGCTGTTTTCCTCGATGGCGCTGCGCGTCTCGCCGCCGCCTGTCGCCTCTCCGGGGGTTGCCATGACCAGCAAATCCTCATATTCTTATGGTATACCATAGGACGGTATGCTTGATGGTCGCGGCATGCAACCCCAAAAATGGGCCGGAAACGGGCATGACGCCGAACCGAGAGGAAAGGATCGACGGATGAAGTTCTCGCTCTTCCTGCACATGGAGCGCTACGACGAGGCGATCTCGCACCGGCAGCTCTACGAAGAACTCCTGGCCCTATGCGACCTCGCCGAAGAGGGCGGGCTCCACAAGGTGTGGATCGGCGAGCACCACGCGATGGAATACACCATCTCGCCCAACCCCATCGCCCTGCTGTCGGCGGTGGCGGAGCGGACGAAGCGAATCCGGCTGGGCGCGGGCACCTTTATCGCCCCCTTCTGGCATCCGATCCGCATGGCGGGCGAAGCGGCGATGCTCGACGTGATTTCGAACGGCCGCGCCGAAATCGGCCTGGCGCGCGGGGCGTACCAGTTCGAGTTCGATCGGATGCTGAACGGCGTTTCGGCCAATGACGGCGGCAAGTATCTGCGCGAGATGGTGCCCGTCATCCGCAAGCTATGGGAAGGCGATTACGCGCATGACGGCGAGATCTGGCAGTTCCCGCTCTCGACCAGCGTGCCCAAGCCCGTCCAGTCCCCCACCCCGCCGATCTGGATCGCCGCTCGCGACCCCGATTCGCACAAGTTCGCGGTGGCAAACGGATGCAGCGTGATGGCTACGCCCCTGTTCAAGGGCGACGACGAGGTGAAGGATCTGGCGCGCAAATTCGACGAGGCGTGCGCCGCCAGCCCGGACGTGGCGCGGCCCGAACTGATGATCCTGCAACATGCGCATGTCCACACCGGGGACGATGACTGGCAGCGGGCGGCCGAGGGCATCTCGTTCTTCTTCCGGGCATTCGGCGCATGGGCCGGTAACAAGAAGCCGCCGGTCAACGGCTTCCACCACGACATCCCCGACCTGAACGTCGAGAAGTTTCCCGATCTCGCGCCCGATGCGGTCCGCCGCAACATGATGGTCGGCAAGCCCGAGGACATCGTCGCCCGGCTGAAATCCTATGAGGCGATGGGCGTCGACGAATACAGCATCTGGGTCGACAACAGCCTGTCCTACGAAGAGAAGCGCCGGTCGATCCAGCTCTTCATCGACCATGTCATGCCGGCATTCGCCTGACATGACCGGCCGTGGCCCGAAAGCCTATTGGATCGCCCGGGTCGATGTGACCGACCCGGGCGCCTATGCCGACTATATGGCGCTGGGGCCCGCCGCGCTGGTCGCGGGCGGCGGTCGCCTGCTGTCGCGCGGCGGGCGGGCGGTGGCGCTGGAGGGGCCGCCGCCGCGCGAGCGCACCGTGGTCATCGAATTCGACAGCATGGAGGCCGCGCTCGCCTGTCACGCCTCGCCCGCCTATCGTGCGGCACGTGCCAGGCGGGAGGGCGCCGCCGAGGTCGAGATCGTCATCGTGGAAGGATTGGACGAATGAGCAGGGATCGCAGCGAGGCGTTCGAACGGGGCCTCGCCACGCGTCGCGAGGTGCTGGGCGACGCCTATGTCGACAAGGCGCTGGACGGCGCGGACGACTTCAACTGGCCGATGCAGCAGCTCACCACCGAATATTGCTGGGACCATATCTGGAACCGGCCGGGACTGGACCGGCGCAGCCGCAGCATCCTGAACCTGGGCATGATCGCGGCGCTGAACCGTGGTCATGAGTTCAAGGCGCATATCCGCGGCGCGCTGGCCAACGGGCTGACGCGGGAGGAAATACAGGAGATCCTGTTGCAGATCGCGGTCTATGTCGGCGTGCCGGCGGGCGTCGACAGCTTCCGGCTGGCGCGGGAGGTGTTCGCGGAGATTGACGCCGCGGCGTGACGGACCTGTCCGGCGACCGCATTGGCGTGGTGCGGGGGTCGACCTACATCGCGGTGATGCAGGAACTGACCCTGGCCGTTGTCGGCATCGACTTTCCCAACGCGGATGGCAGCAATCGCCGATCCGAAGCGATCATGACGCTGCCCGGCGAGTCTGTGTCGTTGAAGCCGGAGCCGAAGAACAGGCATGATGCCAACGCCATCGCCGTGATCGGATCACGCGGCGTGCAGATCGGCTATCTTACCGCCGAGCGGGCGCCGTTGATCGGCGCGCGGATCGGCCGCGGCGAAGAGGTGTCGGCTGTGTTCCAGGGGTTGGCCGGAGCCTGCGCCTATGTCCGCGTCCGGTTCGGCGGGGGCATGCCCACCCTGCCGACAAAGGCGCCGGGCTCATCGTCGATCGACAAGCCGGTGGCTGACGACCCTGACGGTTTCTATCCCGATGACGACGGCCCGGAATGGGGCGCCTGACCCTCCGGGGTCAGCGCATGCCGAAGCCGGCGCGGCTGTTTTCGCCATTGTCCCGGCGGTCGCGTCCGGCCAGGATATTCTCCAGTTCGGCCAGGCTGTGCGGTACATCGATATGCTGCGCGCCCAGGAACAGGCGACTGCCCTCCCCTTCCGGGATCGCATGGGTCAGCTTGTCGATATCGACCAGCGCGGTGCCCGAAGGGAGCATTTCCATTTGAACGAAGCGCATCGCCGTCTCCAGAGTTGAACGCCGCAAAGGGGGGCTTCGCGGCTGTCGATCGGTTCAACGGAACGCATGACGCGCCGGATCGACGCGGCAGGCACATCGGCTTGCGCCCGGACGGACCGGTTCCGCGTTTGGACGATATGGAGGCGAACATGACCATCGATCCCGATCAGCAGGACGGCACGGACGAACGCGAGGCCGAGGAAATGGAGAAGGTACAGGAAGAGGCCGCGGAGGAACGCGAGAATAATCGCGGCTACCAATAAGGACGGACGGTGGCGATCGGCCCGGCCGATGCGCAGGAGGCGACGCTGCGCCTGCTTTCCGCGCGGTCGGCCACCGCCACCATTTGCCCCAGCGAAGTGGCCCGGATGCTGGCGGGCGACGGCGGCGACTGGCGCGCGATGATGCCCGTCGTCCATGACGGCATGGATGGACTGTTGGCAGCGGGCAGGATCCGGCTGAGCTGGAAGGCCGTGCCCATGGCGCGGCGGGCCGGCCCCTATCGCATAGGACGGGTGGGTTAGCCGCTCTGCCATTCAACCCGCCGGATCCCTTTATTTTTTGCCAGCATACCGGGTTGGCATGGCTTCCTCGTGGAACGACGGTGTGTGCGGTGCCGTTCATTGTGGAAGGACCAGGTGGTTCTTTGGGAGCGGCGATGTTGAAGCGTAGCGATGAGGGCGTGCTGGTGGGTGGAGAGGCTGCCCCGACGGCTGCGGTGGCGGCGCAGTTGCTGGCCGGGGGTGCGGAGCGGGTGATGGTCGTGGCGGAGGACGAGGCGCGGGCCGAGGCGGTGGCGCGGGTAGCGTTCGCCCTGGCGCCCGAGGTGACCGTCGTCCATCTGGTGGCGAGCGATGCGCTGCCCGGCGATACCGCGCCGGCCGGTGCCGCCAATATCGGCCAGCGGGTGGAAGCGCTGCGCCGCCTGCGCGCGGCAGAGGGCCGCATCATGCTGGTCCTGTCCGCGGAGGCGAGCGCGGTGCGCTACGCCGTGCCCGCCGCCTATGACGAGGTGCCGCCGATATTCCGGGTCGGCGACGCGATCGACAGCGACGCGCTGCCGGCGCTGGCGAGCGACATGGGATACACCGCCGACGACCGGGTGGACGAACCCGGCGAGATCGCGGTGCGGGGCAGCGTGGTCGACATCTTCCCCGCCGACCGGCTGTGTCCGGTGCGGCTGGAGTTCGCGGAAGGGCGGATCACCGCCATCCGCAGCTATGACGCGGTGACGCAGTTGAGCCTGGACGAGATCGAGTCGGTGACGATCGGCCGGGCCAGCGAGCCGCCGCTGGGCGAAGGCGTGCCGATTACCGCACACCTGCAAGGTGCGGCAATCTTTCTGGACGCCGGTGCGGCCGGGCGCCGGGCACGGTTCCTCTCCTTGGCGACGGACGGGCGCGGCGCACAGCGATCGGCGGCCGAACTGGTCCCCGAGGCGGAATGGAAAAAGGCGCTGGGCGACGCCGCAACCGTGCTGAACGTTGCGACCGAGGCGACCCCGCGCTTCGTGGAGCGGCGCGACCCCCTGCGCGCGTTCCGCCGGTTCGCCCGCGCGGCGATGAGCGAAGGACGGCTGGCGATCGCGGGATCGGCACGCGACCTGCGCTTCCTGTCGGGGCGGATCGGTTTGCCGACGCAGACGGCCGCGTCGCTGGAAGAGGCAGCGCACGGCGACAAGGATATGGTGTCGCTGCTGTGCGCGCCGGTCGACCAGGGTTTTGCGCATGATGGCCTGAGCATCGTCGCCGCGGCCGACCTGCTGGGCAGCCGGGCGCGGCTGAACGATATGGCGACGCCATCCGCCTCCGCCTTCGAGGGCGGTGCCGACCTGCGCGTCGGCGACCTGATCGTGCACGAGGATCATGGCATCGGCGCGGTGGCGGGAATCGAGGCGCTGGACGAGGGCACGGGTGCCGGCGACGCGATCGTGCTGGAATATGCCAAGGGGGCACGGCGGCTGGTGCCCGTGGCGGAGGCGGGGCGCATCTGGCGATACGGCGCGGACGCCGATGCGGTGACCTACGACACGCTGGACGGCGGCAGCTGGATCAAGCGCCGCGCCGGGATCGACGCGGCCATCGCGGAGAGCGCACGCGCGTTGCAGGCGCTGGCCGCCGAGCGCGATGCGCGGACCACCGATCCGATCGTGGCGGACACCGCCGCCTATGAAACGTTCGCCGCCACCTTCCCCTTTACCGAGACGCCGGACCAGACGCGCGCCATCGCCGCGGTACGCGCCGACCTGGCAAGCGGGCGGCCGATGGACCGGCTGGTCGTGGGCGACGTGGGCTATGGCAAGACCGAGGTCGCGCTGCGTGCCGCGGCGATCGTCGCGCTGGCGGGGCGGCAGGTGGCGATCGTCGCGCCGACCACGGTGCTGGTCCGCCAGCATCTGGACAGTTTCCGCAAGCGGTTCGCGGGCACCGGGCTGGAGGTTGCCGGCCTGTCGCGGCTGTCGACCCCGGCGGAGCGCAAGCGGGTCTGTGCCGGACTGGCCGATGGATCGATCGCGGTCGTGGTCGGCACCAGCGCGGTGACGGGCAAGGGCGTGAGCTTCCACGATCTGGCACTGGTCGTGATCGACGAGGAACAGCGTTTCGGGACGCGCGCCAAGGCGGGATTGTGCGATCTGGGCGCCGGCCATGTGCTGACGCTGAGCGCGACGCCGATCCCGCGCACGCTGCAATCCGCGATGGTGGGGTTGCAGGCGCTGTCGGTGATCGCGACGCCCCCGGCGCGGCGCCAGCCGATCCGGACCACCATGGGCACGTTCGAGGACGAGACGGTGCGCAAGGCGTTGCGGCGCGAACGGGCGCGCGGCGGGCAAAGCTTCGTCGTGGTGCCGCGGATCGAGGATATCGCGCCGCTTGCCGAGACGCTGGCCAGGCTGGTGCCGGAACTGGGCGTGGTGCAGGCGCATGGCAAGATGGACGCCCTCGACCTGGACGAGGCCATGTCGGGCTTTGCCGCGGGCGACGGCGACATCCTGCTGGCGACCAACATCATCGAGGCGGGACTGGACGTGCCGCGCGCCAACACGATGATCGTCCATCATGCCGACCGCTTCGGCCTGTCCCAGCTGCACCAGTTACGCGGCCGGGTGGGGCGTGGCGGGCGGCGCGGGCAGATCATGCTGCTGACCGCGCCGGGCGCGGAGATCGCGGACGGCACGATGAAGCGGCTGCGCGCGCTGCAGGCGTTCGACCGGCTGGGCGCGGGCTTTGCGATCAGCGCCCGCGACCTGGACATGCGCGGCGCCGGCGATCTGGTGGGCGAGGAACAGGCCGGGCACATGAAGCTGATCGGGGTCGACCTGTACCAGCATCTGCTTGCCCAGGCGCTGAAGGCGGCAAGGGGGCAGGCGGCGGATCGCTGGCAGCCGGTGCTGAACCTGGGGCTGGCCGGGTCGCTGCCCGAGACGTGGATCCCGGAAACCGATGTGCGCCTGACGCTGTACAGCCAGCTTGCCCATCTGGATGACGTGGCCGCGCTGGAGGCGTTCACCGCCGAGCTGGAGGACCGGTTCGGCGCGTTGCCCGACGCGGCGGTGCAGTTGCTGGAGGTGGTGCGGATCGGCATCCTGGCCTGCGCGGCGGGCATCCGCCAGATCGATGCGGGGCCGACGGCCATCGCCTTCACCCCCCAGGACGCCAAGGCCAAGCCGCCAAAGCCGTTCGCCGCGTCCAAGGACCGCTGGGTGGTGCGCGAGGCGATCGCCGACCCGCTGGCGCGCGGGGAGCGCATCCGGGAACTGCTCGACGAGTTGCAGGACGCAGCCTAGTGGGGGCGGCATGACCATGACCCCGGATGCCCGCGATCGCCTTGTCCGCCGTGTGATCGCCACCGTCATGGTGCTGCTGTTCGTGGCGATCGCGGGCATGCTGGCACTGGGCGTGGCATTCTGGCGAAGCTGATCCGCTGAATTGCCAATGACTTGCAGTAGCGGATGCGATAGGCTCGCATTTGGTTATTGTAGGAGCAGGCGGTGAGACTCTGGATGTTGGCGGCGCTGTGTTCGCTGTCTGCGGCGGGACAGGCGCATGAGGTGTGGATCGAGCGGGACGGCGATGATCCGGCCCGCATCTATCTGGGCGAGCCGGCGGAACCCATGCCGGCGGGCGGCGATCCTGAGTTCAAGCATCTGAAGGCGCCGCACCTGCTGCCCGCCGCCAAGGCACCGTTGCAGCGGCGGGCCGGCTATCTGGAGGTGGCGGTGCCGGCGGGCGATGTGCGCGCCTGGGACGATACCGTGTTCGCGCCCTGGGGCGAGGCGAATGCGCGCGAGGGCGTGGTCTATTATGCGCGCGCAGGCCGGCGTGAGGCCAAGGCCGGCCTGCCGCTGGAGCTGGCACCGGTCGCGGCGAATGGCGACCGTTTCCGGCTGACGCGTGACGGGCGCGCGGTGGCCGATACCGAAGTGACGATCATCGCGCCGGACAGGTCGGTGGTGAAGCGGACGACCGACGCCGGCGGGATGGTCGATGCCATGCCGGGCGCCAAGGGACGGTATCTGCTGGTCGCGACGGTGAAGGACGCGGGTGCGCGCGCGGCGAATGGCGAGGCGCTGAAGACGCTGTACCGGATCACGACGACCAGCTTCGTGGTGCCGTAACGGGCGAAGGGGTCGAGACATCGGGGCTCGTGGTGACGGGTCTCTCGATACGTCGTCTCGATACGCGGCTTTGCCGCTACTCGACGACTATTCGAGACGAACGGGAGGGGGGAGAAAGGAAATTACCTCCCTTCTGTGATCCGGCCTCTGGTGGGCGCAATTGCCCTAACGGCGCAACCGGGTGATCGCGGCGTCGAGGGCGGAGAGGAAGCGGGAGCGGTCCTCTCGGGCGAAGGGGGGCGGGCCGCCGATGCGGTCGCCGCCGGCGCGAAGGTCGCTCATGATCGCGCGCACCGCGACGGCGCTGCCGATCGAGCTGCTGGTGAAGGGGCGGCCGTTCGGGGCGATGACCGCCCCTGCCCCGGCCTTCAGGCAGCGATCGGCCAGCAGTATGTCCGCGGTGATGACGATCGCGCCGGCATCGGTCGCCTCCGCGATCCAGTCGTCGGCCGCATCGAAGCCGTCGCCGACCACCACCCGCGCGATCAGCGGATGTGGCGGCACGCGCAGATGCGCGTTGCTGACCACCGTCACCGGCACCTCCGTGCGCCAGGCGACGCGGTAGATCTCGTCCTTTACGGGGCAGGCGTCGGCATCGACCAGAATGCGTAAGGGTTGGGCCATGCGGGCGCCATGCCACGGTGCGCGCCGCCACGCACGCTGAACATCGCGGGGCCCCGGCGGTTATGCCTTTTCGATACTGGGAAGGATCAAGAGATGAGCGATCAACGACGCGCCGGCCTGTCGCCCCTGGCCGCCGGCGGGGTGGCGGTGGGCGTGCTGGGGCTGGCCGCGCTGCTCGGCCGGCGCAATGCCCCCGACCCGTCCCACCCGCGCATCCGCCGCTGGTATCGCCGGCTGGACAAGCCCGGTTTCACGCCCCCCGATCCGGTGTTCGGCGCGGTGTGGCCGGTGCTGGAAACGCTGACCGCCGTCGGGGGATACCGGCTGCTTCGCCAGCCCCCCTCCCCGGCGCGCAACACCGCGGTCGCCCTGTGGCTGGGCAACAGCGCGATGATCGGCGGGTGGACCGAGTTGTTCTTTCGCAAGCGCATGACCGGGCCGAGTGCGGTCGCGGCGGGCGCGATGGCGGTGACCACCGCCGCGCTGGCGGCGACGGCATGGCGGGTCGATCGGCCTGCCGCCGCGACGGCGGTGCCGCTGGCCGGCTGGCTGGGCTTCGCCACCGTGCTGGCCGGCGAGATCCAGCGGCGCAACCCGGACTGATCTTATGGAGGGGGCGGGAACATCCCGTGCGGTCCCGCGCTTGGGCGATCATTGTTCATTCAAAGGAAAAGCCATGTCGATCCGCACCTTTGCGACCGTTTTCGGGGTGGTCTTCCTGCTCGCCGGGGTGGCCGGGTTCATTCCTGGCCTGTCGCCCGTCCATGCGCATCCCGACCTGCACGTCACCGCCGGATCGCGGCTGGCGCTGGGCCTGTTTCCGGTCAATGTGCTCCACAATCTGGTGCATATCGCCTTTGGCGTCTGGGGTCTGGCCGCCGCACGCAGCGTGGCCGGCGCGCGTTTCTATGGCAAGGGCGTGGCGGTGATCTATGGCCTGCTGACTCTGCTGGGTCTGATCCCGGCGACGAACACGACGTTCGGGCTGGTGCCGATCTATGGCAACGACATCTGGCTGCATGCCGCACTGGCGCTGGTCGCGGCCTATTTCGGGTTCGCCCGCGCAACCCGTCGTACCGCGTAATGCTTGCGCGGGGCGGCCATCCGGTCCACGCCCCGCCAAAGACTATCACCGAGACGAGGACGACATGGCCAAGGCATATTGGGCGCAGCTGATCGAGCTGGACGAGGAGATCGAGGCCAGCAAGATCCCCGGTGCGACCGATCATGAGGATGCGGCCGACACGCTGATCACCGACTTTGTCGGCGCGATGGGCGGCGAGATCACCAGCGGCGCGGTTCGCGTGTGGCAGGAAGGCGGCCGCGAGAAGGTGTATGACTGGCGCGCCGAATTCGAGCTGCCCGAGGATTTCGATGAAAATGACGACGAGGATATCGAGGTCGAGGGCGAGATCATCCTGATCGAACGGATGGGATGAGGGTGGCGCCCCCTCCCCTCCCGGGGAGGGGCCACCCGGTTGCGCCGGCCGGCGAGACGGGCGACAAGCATCGGTAATCCCGAGGAGAACCCATGCGCCCCGCTTATGCCCTGATGTTGCTGCTGCTGCCCGCCAATGCGCCGGTGGCGATGGTGCAAACGCCGCCCACCGCCGCGACGGCGTCGCAGGATGCGGCCCTGCTGACGTTTCTGGACGCGGCATATGACGCGCAGCTGCGCCTGAGCCCGGAAGGGCAGACGCAGTTGGGGCTGAAGACCGACCAGGACCGGCTGGACGATTATACCGACGCCGCGGCACGCCGGGAACGGGCGCTGGCGGAGCGGCAACTCACCGAGATGCGGGCGCGCTTCCGGCCCGAGCAACTGGGCGAGAGCGCGCGGGTCAGCTATCGCCTGTTCGAATATGAGGTGGAGCGCGGGCGCGCGTCCTTCCCCTTCCGCAAGCTGCGCTTTCCGGTGTCGACGAACGGCAGTCCGGCGGGCGCGATCCCCGTGCTGCTGATCAACAATCACAAGGTGGACACGGTCGCCGATGCGCGGGCCTATATCGCCCGGCTGCGCGATACCGAGCGGGTGATGCGCGAGGTGACCGCATTGATGCGCGAACAGGCGGCGGCGGGAATCGTCCCGAACACGGTGAACTTCGCACCGGCGCGGGCCGATGCGCGCAAGGTGGTGACCGGGGCGCCGTTCGACAGTGGGCCCGATTCCACGCTGCTCGCCGATTTCTCCAAGAAGGTTGCAGGGCTGGATGCGCCGGCCGCCACCAAGACTAAGCTGCTGAACGAGGCGAAGGCGGCGCTGACCGGGCCGTTCCTGCGCGGCTACAACCAGTTGTTCGCGACGCTGGATGCGATCGAGCCGCTGTCCAAGGGTAATTTCGGCGCCTGGAGCCTGCCGAACGGTGCGGCCTATTATGCCGACCGGCTGAAAAGCTCGACCACCACCAACCTGTCCGCCGACGAGATCCACGCGATCGGGCTGCGTCAGGTCGCGGCGATCCGGCAGGAGATGGAGGCGGTGAAGCGCGAGGTCGGCTTTGCCGGCACGCTGGAGCAGTTCTTCGACCATATCCGCACCGACCCGACGCTGAAATACGCCAATGACGAGGCGGGGCGCGAGGCTTACTTGCGCGATGCGCGCGGCGTGATCGCGACCGTAATGGCCACCGCGCCGCGCTGGTTCAGCGTGCTGCCCAAGGCGCCGCTGGAGGTGCGCGCGGTGGAGAAATGGCGCGAGGGCACTGCCCCCACCGCCTTCTACAACCCGCCATCCGCCGACGGATCGCGGCCGGGCATCTATTACGTCAACCTAGTCGACATGAACCAGACGCAGAAGGTGCAGGTCGCCGCCATCGCCGCGCATGAGGGCGCGCCGGGCCACCATTTCCAGATCGCGCGGCAACAGGAGCTGACCGGCATCCCGAAATTCCGCAAGTTCGGCGGGTACGGCGCCTATGTCGAGGGCTGGGGCCTGTATTCGGAGCGGCTGGCGGGCGAGATGGGGGTGTACAAGGACCCCTATGCGCGCTTCGGCATGCTGTCGCTGCAAGTCTGGCGCGCGATCCGGCTGGTGCTGGATACCGGCATCCATTCCAAGCGGTGGACGCGCGAGCAGGCGATCGCCTATTTCCGGGGCAACAGCTCGGTCGCGGACAGCGACATCGCGCGCGAGGTGGACCGGTATTTCAACTGGCCGGGTCAGGCGACGAGCTACATGATCGGCCAGTTGAAGATCGCGGAACTGCGCGCGCGGGCCGAGCGTGAACTGGGCGACCGGCTCGACATTCGCGATTTTCATGAAGCGGTGCTGGGCCAGGGTGCGCTGCCGCTGGACGTGCTCGACGAACAGGTGACCCGCTACATCGCGGCCAAGCGGGGATAGGCGGCGCGCCGACGCTTGCCGCCCGCGGCCGCTTGGGCCAAGGGCGTCACGCGTTCGTAACAAAGGGCCGGCGATGGTGCAGCACTTCCTTCTGGCGGCCACCGCCTGCGCGGTGGCATCCCTGCCCGGCCCGGCCGCGGCGCAGGACGTGCAGCCCAGCATCGCCGACCTACAACGCCAGATCGACGAGCTGAAGGCGACGATCGCGGAGTTGAAGGCGCAGCGTGCGCCCGCGGCGCCGGCCACGCTCGCCGCGACCCCGCCAGCCCCCTCCCCCGCCCCGGTGCAGGTGGCACAGGCCCCCGCCCCGCCCCCTGCCCCGGTGGCCGGAAAGCCCGCCGAGCGTCCCCGCGCCTGGTATGACCGCCTGACCCTGCGCGGCTATACGCAATTGCGATTGAACGAGATCGTGTCGGGCGACCGCAATGCGCCGGCCGGACGGTCGCGGCTGCGATCGGTGCATGATGCCGGGATCGGCGACAACAGCAATTTCACCTTTCGGCGCATCCGCCTGATCCTGCAGGGCGATGTATCGGACCGCATATCACTGTATTTCCAGCCCGATTTCGCAACCAACGTCAGCAATCAGGTGGGTGGCGAACGACGCGAAGGCTTTGGCCAGCTGCGCGACGCCTATGTGGATGCGTTTCTGGACCGGGAGCGCACCTTTCGGTTGCGCTTTGGCCAGTCCAAGGTGCCGTTCGGGTGGGAAAATATGCAATCCTCGTCCAACCGGCTGACGCTGGACCGCAGCGACGGGATCAACAGCGCGGTGCCCAGCGAGCGCGACCTGGGCATCGTCGCCTATTACACGCCGCCCGCGGTCGATCGCATCTGGGACCGGCTGATCGCGGACGGGCAGAAGCTGTTCGGCAATTACGGCGCGTTCGGCATCGGTGCGTTCAACGGACAGGGCACCAACCGGACCGAGACCAATGACGGGCTGATGACGGTGGCGATGGCGACCTGGCCGTTCGAGCTGGATGCGTTGGGGCCCGCCTTTCGGGGACAGGTGCTGGAGGTAGGCGGCGCGGCACTGCGCAACCGGGTGCAGCCGGAAATCCGCCCGAGCGGGGTCAGCCCGGTTTCCTATGCCGACGAGCGGGTCGGTTTCCATGCGATCCTGTATCCGCAACCCTTTGGCCTGCAGGCCGAGTGGAATTGGGGGCGCGGCCCGGAATTCGACTCCGTGCTCGGTTCGATCGTCACCCGCCGGCTGAACGGCGGCTATGTGCAGGGCATGGCGCGGGTGCGACGCTCGCCCCTGGGGCCGTTCATGCCCTATGCGCGGTGGCAGCGTTACCGCGGCGGCTGGAAGGCGCTGACCAACGCGCCGCGGCTGGAAACCGACGAATGGGAGTTGGGCATCGAGTTCCAGCCGATCCCCCCGATCGAGCTGACGCTGGCCTGGTCCCGGATGGAGCGGCGTGAAGCCGACGAACGCCGCGACGGGCGTGCGGAGGGCAATCTGATCCGCACGCAATTGCAGTGGAATTATTGATCAATCATCTACCCAGCCGGCGCACGAGCCGCAGGCCCAGACTGTCCATGCCCGGATTCTGATCGGAAAAGATCCGGCCGTGGCTGAAATGCTCCCAGGCCAGTTCGGCCGCCCAGCGATCGCCGATCCGGACGCCGAGCGCGGCATTGGGATTGAACAGGATGCGCGACCCCCAGGAGGTCCGTTCGATATAGGTCTCGTACCGCCGGCCTGCCTCGCGCGCGGACAGGCCGGGGGCGAAGGGATCGGGCGTGAAGCGGTATCCGTCATGGATGGTCACGCCGAGGCCGAACTGGCCATAGACGCGCCCGCGCAGCACATGCTGCCGCCATTCGGCCCCCAGGCTGGCGATACTGGTGCGACCGCCGGTGTTGATCTGCGCCTTGGCAGTCAGTCGCGGCTTTAGCGGGCCGTGGACCGGCGCGCTGTGATAGCCGATCTGGATGTCGACGGTGCCGTCCTCTTCGTCCCCCTCGTAGATCTGACCGGGGGGCGCGGCAGGAAAGACCAACCGGCCGCCCAGCGGGTGGAAGTTGGAGCTATGATCGAACAGGCCGAGGGTCACCTCCGGCTTCGGCCATGACGGGGCCCCCCCCTCCCCTTCCCTGCCCTGTGCGGCCAGCGGCGTGCCCGTCAGGACGGACGCCGCGCAGAGCAGCGCCACCAGACGGCCGGACCTGTGCGCGCGTCGTTTCACGGCGCCGCGAGCCATTCCGCAAACGCGGGTCATCATGTTATGCAAAGACCTTCCCCCCACCGCATCGCCTCGTCCACGCAAGTGCTTTCTGTCAGCACTTCTTCGTGACGCCGGCTATACTCCCAACGCGATCTTTTAGTCGTCGGTCGTACTTTGGGAAATGCCAATATGTAATTCGTATTGTAGCGCGTAAAATCAGGAGTATTGCAGGTAAGAACTTCGTTTCTTCGAAATATCTACTTCGAAGGTCTTGCACTTCGCGACGGCGCGCTTCCGACCGCGCCTTGGGCCCGGCTTTGCAGCAGGGCGGTCGTGGCGTCGCGGCTGGCGGGCCGGGCGAACAAATAGCCCTGCCCCAGCACTGCGCCCATCGCGTGCAGGGCGCGCGCCTGTGCCTCGGTCTCGATGCCCTCGGCCACCAGCCGGATATCCAGCTTGCGGGCGATGCCGATCAGGGCCTCGACGATGGCGATGCTGGGGGCATGGGTGTCCAGCCGCTCGACAAAGGATCGGTCGATCTTGATCACGTCGACCGGCACCGACAGCAGGTGTGTCAGCGAGGCATAACCGGTGCCGAAATCGTCCAGCGCAATGCGCAGGCCACGGCCCCGCAGTCGTGCCAGCTCACGGGCGACGATGCCGCCGTCATTGTCCATGTAGACGGATTCGGTGACCTCCAGGATGACGTGGCACAGCGGTACGCCTTCGCGTTCGAAGGCGGTGGCCAGGATCGTATTCAGGGCGCCGCCATGGATGTCGGCGGAGGACACGTTGATCCCGACATGCTGGAACGGAATGCCTATCGCCAGCCAGTCGCGCACATCGGCCGCCACCAGCGCGATCATCCGCTCAGTCAGGGCCGCGGCGATGTGAATATCGATCGTTGCCTCGTGAAAGGCGGAGGCGGAGACGATGTTGTTGCCGATGCGCATCCGGCACAGCGCCTCCAGACCAACGACCTCTCGCGTATCGAGGCGGACGATGGGCTGGTAAAAGGCCTTGATGCGGTCCTCGCGCAGGGCGGCATCGACGTCGCGGATCGCGTCCAGCCGGCTGGTCATGCGGGTGCCAAGCCCCGGCCAGTAGCGGACAAAGCCCCCCCGCCCCGTCTCCTTTGCGTGATACAGCGCAAAATCGGCGTTCTGGCGCACGCGTTCGGTGCTGCGGTCGCCGTGCGCGACCACGGCCGCGCCGATCGTCGCGCGCGGCACCACGATCTGTCCGCCGCAATCGGCGGGATGGGCAAGCGCGCTCAGGATGTGTTGCGCGCTCTGCTCCAGATCGCGCAACATGGCCGGCGTACGGAGCAGCACGGCAAATTCGTCTCCGCCGACACGGAATACGCGCTCCCCTCCTGTTGCACCGGCGATACGGTGTGCAGCACAGGTCAGCAGACAATCGCCTGCACTATGGCCGAGCGTGTCGTTTACGACTTTCAGATTGTCGAGATCGACCAGAAACAGCGCCCAGGCGCCCGGCGTCGCACAGTCGAGGGCCGCAAGTGCGGTATTGAACGCGGCACGATTGCCGAGGCCGGTCAGGGCGTCGGTGGACGCGCGGCGTTCCCGGTCCTCCACGCGCTGGTGACGCTCGATCGCGATGGTGCCCAGATGAAGGCAGTGGCGCACGATTGCCTGCTCCATCGGGGTCGGACCGCGTGGCTCGCGATAGTAGAAGGCGAATGTCCCGATCGTCCGTCCGCGTGCGTCGAGGATCGGGGAGGACCAGCAGGCGCGGTAACCGAGCGGCAGCACCAGATGGCGATAGCGGGCCCAGCGAGGGTCGCTGGCGATATCGGTGACGACGACGGGCTGGCGCAGATAGGCGGCCGTGCCGCACGAGCCGACGTCGGGACCGGCCGCGATACCGTCCAGCATGGCGGAATAGGCGGGCGGCAAGCTGGGCGCGGCGAGCGGGTGCATCCGCCCTTCCCCATCGACCAAAAGGACCGAGCATATGGCGTCAGGCGCTTCCTTCTCCACTTCCAGACACAGTCGTGTCATGGTCGTATCGAGACGCTCGCCGGTGGCGATCATCTCCAGGATGATGTTCTGAAGATGTAGCATTGGCGTTCTCGATCAAGCACCGTCCCCTTGCCATTAGTACGATAATCGACGCCGAAGTCGTTAAAGACCCGATCTGGGTTCGACTATTTCGGGGCGGGTATGTTAGCCGGAATTTTGGACTGCATCTTTTTACAGGGCGGGGGCTGTCGCTTTGTTTGTGCTATTAGGCGGAGAAGCCGTCGCCGTAGAGATGCAGCTGTTGCCAACATCAAGTCAGCTCAAACCACACGATATAACATACCCTATCTTACGTTTGAGGTGTCTCGGGATGTGGCGGCAGCTAACGGTATTGGGTATGATACATCCCATACTGCAACACGGCCGGGTCTCGGCGGTGGCCGTGCGCGATCCTGTCAAACGTAAAGCCAGATGACCTTCGGGGAATAACGAGTAAGGTCGTCCCGCCATTGGCCGTCAGACTTTCTTTCCCCTCTTAAAGTCATATCTATATCATCAAGCTTAGACGGTTTGATTCTAGGTTAGAAGGTTAAGAAGAGGCCGCGGGGCCATTAATCGGCCCGAATCCACGATTCGCGATGGGAGCGCTGTTCCCGAAATATCGTTCTTGCGTTCCCGATAGTTCGTCGGGGCGTTCCGGATATATCGTCCTATCGTTCCCGAAATGCCGTCAGCCGTTCCTGATGTGTCGAGAACCCGGATCAATCGTGAAAATCGGACGCGAGATTGAATCAGTTTTTGGGGGATCGTGAGTGGGGACGTTCAAATCGGTGGCCCAAGATTTTGCCGCGTCATAGCCTTGCGGTCATAACCGATACATCGGGAACGCTTGGAGCCTGCCGCTACAAGCGAGAGCAGTGCAGAGCCGTCCAGATAAGGCATTGGGGCGATAAATGCCTGCTTAACTTTCCGCCTGTAGTTCAGGTGGGATGCCGATTTTATCGGGGGCTTTTCCCTGTCAAAGCGTGCGGCCGGTCTTGGTTCGGTCCGGGTACAGGAAGGCGGCACAACGTGATGAAGCGGTATGCCCGACGGTTTTCGCGGCTCAAGGCTCGACATGTTAAGGTCTCAAGATAGGTCACTTCGGGGAGCAGATTGGTGTGGACCCGATGGGCTTTGATAAGCAACACATGGGCATCGACCATTTCAGTATGTGAGCCGCTGTTGGCAGTGGATTCAGGAACCAGGGCGTCAGGCTTCCGACATAATCCAGGCAAGACGCGCGGGCGCAAGATCGCCATGTGCTGGCATCTGAGGGATACGGAGCCGCAATGGACACTAGGGCTGGGCGTAGTCAACTATAGCCACATCGGGTGGCCAGTACCGAATTGATGGCAACGGCCGTCCGGTCCTATATGACCAGGTGGTTCGGCGGGGTGGTGTAGATGGCTCATCAAACCCGACTGACATTGCGCCAGCGGGCTTGATTTCAGCGGCCTAGCAGATGCCGGTTCTTGGCATCAAAACGCCGGACATAACCGATAAAGGCGTTCTGATAGCTTACTGGGGTGCGGGCGGGATCGGCCTGAACCCATGTGCGAAATTCGGCGTGAAGCGTCTGATAGTCCCAGCCCGGGCACTCGGCGCGCAGGGTTGCCAGTGTCGCTTCAGTGATTTCGCCGAAGTTGGTGCGCGTGGACAGGCTCTTGATGCTGCGCCTGATCATCGCGGCAGCGTCAA